>CP168942.1:0-20000 GCA_041871065.1 Weissella confusa
ATGGATCCTGTCCAACTTTGGAACGCCATTAAAGAAGAACTGCGTGCTACAATCGCACAAACTTTTTCCTATGCTAACTACGTTGAAACCTTAACGCCGGTTGCAGTAGTGGAAAACGAGAACAACACGCTGACTTTACAACTTGCAACGAATCACAAGCAGGTTGCTGAAGAATGGCAAGATACCAACAGTTCTTATAATCAAGCATTCATTCAAGCAGCAATGATTGCGACTAACAAATTGAATGGCACACCAACATTTGTCATTCCATCTGTTACGTTCCTAAAGCCACAACCAACCTCATTATTTGAGGAAACACCAACTGCGCCAGCTGCTGCACCGCAATCTAATGTTGAGATCTCAGCATCTGACTTCGTTACACAATCTATTTTGAATCCTGAATTCCGATTCGAAACGTTTGTGTCTTCAGACGAGAACGGTGAAGCCTACGCTGTTGCGCAAGCCGTGGCCGACAATCCTGGTACACAATGGAATCCACTTCTTATATATGGAGGAGTAGGTTTGGGGAAGACCCACTTGATGCAAGCCATTGGTAATAAAGTTTTGGAGCGCAATCCAAGTGCCAAGGTAAAGTTCATCACAACTGAGGACTTTATCAATGACTTCACGGATGCGTTGCGTCGTGGTGCGAATGCAACTGAAGCATTCAAACAAGAATACCGTTCAGCTGATCTTCTATTAGTAGACGATATTCAATTCTTAGCTGATAAGGACAAGATTCAGGAAGAGTTCTTCCACACGTTTAATGCGATTACGCGTGAGAATCACCAAATTGTTCTAACATCTGATAAGTTGCCTAAGGAAATTCCTGGTCTTGAGATGCGTTTGGTTACACGCTTTGCTCAAGGTTATTCAGCAAACATTACGAAGCCTGATTTGCCAACCCGTGTTGCGATCCTTCGTAATAAGGCTGAACAAGAAAACCTCAACATTCCAAATGATGTGATTGATGAAATCGCAGCGGCCGTTGATACGAATGTCCGTGATTTGGAAGGTGTTTTCAATCAAGTTGCTGGTAAGTTGCGCTTCGCAACAGCACCCGTCACGGTTGAAACGGCGCGTGATATTTTGGAGACCATGAACTTCAAGCGTCAACGCGCGATTACGATTCCAATCATTCAAGAAACAGTGGCTAAGTTCTTTAATGTCACGGTTCAAGACTTGAATGGTAAGAAGCGTAATAAGGAAATTGTGGTGCCGCGTCAAATCGCGATGTACATTGCACGTGAATTGACCCAAGACTCATTGCCACAAATTGGCCGTGCTTTTGGTGGTAAAGATCACACGACAGTTATGCACTCAACTGAAAAAATTGAGAATGCAATTGAAAATGATGCCGTGTTGGCTGGCCAAGTTCAACAAATTCGTGAAGAATTGAGCAATTAACATCAATACCTATTGTGAATAATTCACGAAGTGTCGAAAAGTTTTCCACAGGTTTGTATACATAGACCAATCCTTGGTGTAATGGTCTAGTTTGACCTTTTCCACAGTATGCACACCCCTTATTATTATTATTATCTTTTTGTTTATAAATAAATCAGTCATTAAGGCGACGCATGCGCAGCATGCCGAGCAAAAAAGCTTGAGGAGATTATCATGCAATTTACAATTAATCGAGCTGTTTTCATCAAGGCTATGAATAACGTTAGCCGTGCTATTTCATCTCGTACATCAATGCCAATCCTAACGGGTGTTAAGTTGGTTCTCGATAACAACGGTTTGACGTTGACTGGATCAGATACGGATATCTCAATTGAAACTTTGATTCCAGTTACAGATGATCAAGCATCACTAACAATCCAAGAACCAGGTGCATTGGTTTTGCCAGCTGCCTTCTTCTCAAATATCGTTAAGCGTTTGCCAGGTGAGACATTTACGTTGTCAAACACAACTGGATTCCAAGCAAAGATTACGTCAGAGAATTCAGAGTTTGATATTAATGGTCAAGATGCGAATAACTACCCACACTTGCCGGAAATTGAAGTTCGCAACAATTTGACTTTGCCATCAGAAACGTTGAACGAAGTTATTGGGCAAACAGTTATCGCTGTATCAAAGCAACTAAGCCAACCAATCTTGACTGGTGTGCACTTTATTTTGGCAGGCGGAAATTTGACGGCTGTTGCAACTGATCGTCACCGTTTGGCACAACGTACTGTCGCTTTGAACGAATCAGATGTTGATGCTGATATCATCGTGCCAGGTCCTTCATTGAACCAATTGCAAGCAATGCTTGATGAAGTAGAAACGGTTGATGTCCGCGTGGCTGAAAACCAAGTTATTTTCCAATTGGGAGCTAACACAACGTTCTACTCACGTTTGTTGGAAGGTAACTACCCAGATGCTTCACGGTTGATTCCAACTGAGAAGCGTACGACTTTGACGATCAACGCACGTGACTTGTTGCAAACAATCGAACGTGCCGCTTTGTTGAGTCACGAAGGTCGCTCAAACGTCATCCAATTTACGGTTAGTGATGAGAAGTCATTGATTTCTTCTAACTCACCTGAAGTTGGTCGCGTTGAAGAGCAAATCTTTGCTGCCGAAACTGCCGGTGATGAATTGACGATTTCATTCAACCCTGACTACATGCGCGAAGCATTGAAGTCATTTGGGGATGAACAAATTCAAATTGGCTTTAAGACAGCCTTGGATCCATTTACATTGGTTCCAACTAACAATGAAACAAACTTCATTCAACTAATTACGCCAGTTCGTACTTACTAAAATGATTTAAAAAGCCGAAAATCGCCGTTTAACGAAAAAACAGCGATTTTCGGCTTTTTTGTTTGATTTTATCTTCAACCGCTCAGACGCCCTCTGAAGCCGGAATTACATTGAATAATGCTAGAAAATAGCGTATAATAGATTTACTTATGGAGACATTTCTCAGCTGAATTTTTTCAGCAGAAAGGACAATGCAATTGGCTACTGAAGTGCATATTCAAACGCCCTTTATTACACTAGGGCAACTATTGAAGGAAGAAAGCATTATCTCAACGGGTGGACAAGCTAAGTGGTACCTACGTGAGAACACGGTGCTTGTTAATCAAGAGCCTGATGATCGTCGCGGTCGCAAGTTGTACCCTGGCGATATCGTGGCGGTGCCATCTGGTGAGCGCTTTGTGATTAACGGGATGGGTGCTGAAGCAGACTAATGGAACTGCTTGAGCTAAAACTGAATAATTTCCGGAATTATCAAGATTTAGAGGTGACATTTTCGCCTGGTGTAAATGTATTCCTGGGACCAAATGCGCAAGGTAAGACAAACTTACTTGAAGCAATTTATGTTTTAGCTTTGGCACGTTCGCACCGAACAACTTCTGATAAAGAGTTGATTGGTTGGGAAGGCAAAGAAGCAATGGTTTCCGGAGTTGTACAACGTCAGTACGGAAAAGTGCCGCTTTCATTAGCTTTCACTAGTAAAGGTAAGAAAGCGCGCATGAATCACTTGGATCAAGCCAAGCTAGGTACTTATATTGGTCAATTAAATGTTATTTTATTCGCGCCAGAAGATTTGGCGTTGGTAAAAGGTGCACCCACTGTGCGACGCAATTTTATTGACCGAGAATTCAGTCAAATGAGTCCAAAGTACCTATATATTGCCAATCAATACAAAGTTGTGTTGAAACAACGCAATCAGTATTTGAAGCAATTGCAATCCAAGCAGGCCAAAGATGTCTTGTATCTGGAAGTTTTAACAGAGCAATTAACTAATTTTGCTAGCGAACTAATCATGCGTCGCCAAGCGCTCATTAAAGAGCTTGGTAAAGCTGCTGCGCCAATTCACGCAGATATCACACAGGGTGGCGAAACACTTTCGATTGCTTATGTGTCACAACTATCTGAAGAAGAGTTGGTTGACGAACAAACGGTTAAGTCAGCTATGATGAAGCGTTTTGAGCGGTTACAATCACGCGAAATCATGATGGGAACCACAATGTTAGGGCCACACCGTGATGATTTACGTTTCGACGTAAATGGTCATGACGTGGCGACGTTTGGTTCACAAGGACAGCAACGCACAACCGCGTTGGCAGTTAAGTTGGCTGAAATTGATTTGATGAAGCAAGAAACCGGTGAATATCCGATTTTGTTGCTTGATGATGTGCTATCAGAATTAGACACAAATCGCCAAACACATTTGTTGACGGCGATGCAAAATAAGGTGCAAACCTTTATTACGACGCCGTCACTAAGCGATGTGGCCCGTCAACTAATTAATGAACCAAAGGTCTTTAATGTGCGAGCCGGGCAACTGGTTGAAACAAATGGTTTAGGGGAAGAAGCTAGTGCAGACTAGTGGTATTTAAGGAGGAACTCATGGCTGAAGAAGATGTAACACAAATGCATACTGACGCAGATGATTACGATGCTAGTCAAATCCAGGTTTTGGAAGGATTGGAAGCCGTTCGTAAGCGTCCAGGTATGTATATTGGAACGACGACGAGTCAAGGATTGCACCACTTGGTGTGGGAAATTGTCGACAACGGAATTGATGAAGCGCTAGCAGGTTTTGCTGATCACATTACGGTGGCAATTGAAAAGGACAACTCAATTACGGTTACTGACAACGGTCGTGGAATCCCCGTTGATATCCAAGAGAAGACAGGTAAGCCTGCTTTGGAAACTGTCTTTACTGTCTTGCACGCCGGTGGAAAGTTCGGCGGTGGCGGATACAAGGTTTCTGGTGGATTGCACGGTGTTGGTGCGTCTGTTGTTAACGCTTTGTCTACTGAATTGGACGTTATGGTTGTCCGTGATGGTCAAGGTTACGCAATGGACTTCGAACGTGGACACGTTAAGACAACGATGCACAGTGCACCAGTTGATAACGCACCTGTTTCACGTGGAACAATTGTGCACTTCTTGCCAGATCCAGATATCTTCCGTGAGACGACGACATACGATTACAAGATTTTGATGAATCGTGTCCGCGAATTGGCCTTTTTGAACAAGGGACTACGTATTTCAATCACTGACAACCGTGCGGATGAACCTGAAACAGAGTCATTCCACTACGAAGGTGGTATTAAGGAATACGTTCGTTTCTTGAACGTGAACAAGGACGTCATTTTTGATGATCCAATTTATGTTGAGGGAATGGAAAATGGCATTGAAGTTGAAGTATCACTTCAATACACGGACGATTACCACAGCAACATGTTGTCATTTACGAACAACATCCACACGTACGAAGGTGGAACTCACGAAACTGGATTTAAGGCTGCTTTGACGCGTGTAATTAATGATTACGCACGTAAGAACGGTCAATTGAAGGAAAACGATGATGCTCTTTCTGGGGATGACGTTCGTGAAGGTTTGACGGCAATTGTGTCAGTTAAGCACCCTAACCCTCAATTTGAGGGACAAACGAAGACGAAGTTGGGTAACTCAGATGCGCGTACGGCCGTTGACCGTATGTTCTCAGAGACATTCAACCGCTTCATGATGGAAAACCCAGCGGTTGCTAAGCAAATTGTTGAAAAGGGTATCTTGGCTGGTAAGGCTCGTATGGCTGCCAAGCGTGCGCGTGAAGCAACGCGTAAGAAGTCAGGTTTGGAAATTGCTAATTTGCCAGGTAAGTTGGCTGACAACACGTCAAAGGATCCTGAGATTTCTGAATTGTTCATCGTTGAGGGAGACTCAGCCGGTGGTTCAGCAAAGCAAGGTCGTGAGCGTTTGACGCAAGCTATTTTGCCAATCCGTGGAAAGATTTTGAACGTTGAAAAGGCTTCATTGGACAAGATTTTGGCCAACGAAGAGATCCGTTCACTATTTACGGCCATGGGAACTGGTTTTGGTAACGAATTTGATGTCACAAAGGCTAAGTACCACAAGTTGATTATCATGACCGACGCCGATGTCGACGGTGCGCACATTCGTACGTTGCTATTGACGTTGATCTATCGTTACATGCGTCCATTGTTGGATGCTGGATACATCTACATTGCGCAACCACCTCTATATCAAGTACGCCAAGGTAAGTTTGTTCAATACTTGGATTCTGATGAAGAGTTGGAAGCATTGTTGCCAACGTTGCCTGCGTCACCTAAGCCTGTTATCCAACGATACAAGGGACTTGGTGAAATGGACGCTGAGCAATTGTGGGAAACAACGATGGACCCGTCAGTTCGTCGTTTGTTGCGTGTTGAAATGGATGATGCCGTTGATGCTGACCAAGTATTCTCAATGTTGATGGGAGACAAGGTTGAGCCACGACGTGAGTTTATTGAAGAGAACGCACAATACGCTGAATTGGACGTTTAATGTTGTGTTAGCCACAGCATTGAACAACTAGAAAGGAACAAAAATGGCTGAAGAAGAACAAAATAACAGCCGCATTAAGCCCGCCAAGCTTGGCGAGCAAATGCGAACGTCATTCTTGGACTACGCGATGTCAGTTATCGTGGCTCGTGCTTTGCCTGACGTCCGTGATGGATTGAAGCCGGTTCACCGTCGTATCTTGTACGGAATGAACGAATTGGGTGTGACGCCTGATAAGCAACACAAGAAGTCTGCCCGTATCGTCGGTGACGTTATGGGTAAGTATCACCCCCACGGTGACTCTGCTATTTACGAATCAATGGTTCGTATGGCACAAGATTTTAGTTACCGTTACATGCTAGTTGATGGTCACGGAAACTTCGGTTCTGTCGATGGTGACCCAGCTGCCGCCATGCGTTACACCGAAGCACGTTTGAGCAAGATTGCGACAGAAATGCTTCGTGATATCAACAAGGATACGATTGATTTTGCTGATAACTACGATGGTACGGATCGTGAGCCGGTTGTATTGCCAGCTCGTTTCCCTAACTTGCTAGTTAACGGTGCAAATGGAATCGCCGTTGGTATGGCAACAAACATTCCGCCTCACAATTTGGGTGAAGTGATTTCTGCTATCCACATGTTGATGAATAACCCTGATGTGACAACCGCTGAGTTGATGGAAGCCGTCCCAGGACCTGACTTCCCAACTGGTGCGATTGTGATGGGAAAGTCTGGTATTCGTAAGGCGTACGAGACTGGTAAGGGTGTCGTAACGGTTCGTGCGAAGGTTGAAATCGAAACAGAAAAGTCTGGTAAGGAACGCATCATCGTGACTGAGTTGCCATACATGGTTAACAAGGCAAAGTTGATTGAGCGAATTGCTGAACTTGGACGTGAGAAGCGCATCGAAGGAATCACTGCTGTTAACGATGAATCTGACCAAACAGGTTACCGTATTGCAATCGATATCCGTCGTGACGTTTCAGCCTCAGTTGTTTTGAACAACTTGTACAAGAACACGTTGATGCAAACTGGTTTCAGCTTTAACATGCTGGCCGTTCAAGATGGTCGTCCAAAGTTGTTGGGCTTGAAGGCAATGTTGGTTGCTTATCTTGAGCACCAACAAATCGTGGTTCGTCGTCGTACGGAATTCGAATTGCGTAAGGCTGAAGCACGTGCGCACATCTTGGAAGGTTTGCGTATTGCGTTGGATCACATCGATGCCATTATCAGCATTATTCGTGGTTCAGAGACGTCAGAAATCGCGAAGAATCGTTTGATGTCTGATTACTCATTGTCAGATAAGCAAGCGCAAGCCATCTTGGACATGCGTTTGGTCCGTTTGACAGGTTTGGAACGTGGCAAGATTGAAGAAGAGTATCAAGGCTTGATGACAGCAATTGCTGACTACAAGGATATCTTGGCTAAGCCTGAGCGAATCGACGAAATCATTTACACTGAGTTGCTTGAAATTCAAGAAAAGTACGGTGATGAGCGTCGTACGGAATTGCAAATCGGTGACGTGACAAGCATTGAAGATGAAGATTTGATTGAAGAAGAAGACATTATCGTGTCATTGACGAGTGGTGGTTACATCAAGCGTATGGCACAAACTGAATTCCGTGCCCAAAACCGTGGTGGTCGTGGTGTCCAAGGAATGGGTGTTAATGATGATGACTTTATCGATCAATTGATTGGTACATCAACGCACGATACGTTGTTGTTCTTCACGAACGCCGGTAAGGTCTACAAGATGAAGGGATACGAAATCCCTGAGTACGGTCGTTCAGCTAAGGGTATTCCAGTTGTTAACTTGCTTGGAATCGAAGCGGGCGAGAGTGTTCAAACAGTCATCAACGTGCGTGGGGATGCTGCTGAAAGCAAGGATTACTTGTTCTTCACGACGCGTCTTGGACGTGTTAAGAAGACACCAGTATCTGACTTCGGTAACATTCGTGCCCACGGTTTGAAGGCGATTACGTTGAATGACGATGATGAATTGATTAACGTTATGATTACTGATGGTACTGAGAACTTGTTGATTGGTACGCATGGTGGTTATGCTGTTTCATTCAATGCGGAAGCCGTTCGTTCAATGGGACGTTCAGCTGCCGGTGTCCGTGGTATTACATTGCGTGACGATGACTTTGTTATCGGTGCTGAAGTCTTGAAGGACGAAGGCCACGTTTTGGTTATCACTGAAAAGGGATACGGAAAGCAAACGCCAGTCTCAGAATACCCAATCAAGGGTCGTGGTGGTAAGGGTATCAAGACAGCCCAAATCACTGAAAAGAACGGACCTTTGGCAGGTTTGGCGGTTGTTGACGGATCAGAAGACATCATGTTGACGACTAACAAGGGTGTCATGATTCGATTCACGGTTGATTCAGTTTCTGAAACTGGTCGTGCAACCCAAGGTGTGCGCGTAATCCGTTTGGATGATGACGCTGTGGTAGCAACCTTTGCTAAGGTTGAACACGAAGATGAGTCAGAAGAGGTGACGCAAGATGGTGCAGCAACTGCACCGGTTGCTGACCAAGCTGGCACTGATTTGCCTGATGCACCAGCAGCTGGTGAACAACCAGCTGAAGTAGCCGAGCTACTTGCACGTGCTGAAGACGATTCAGATTCACAAGAGTAAAAATAAAGAGACATCATACAACGTCATGTGTGATGTCTCTTTTTGTATATATGCATGTGTCTACTATTTAGGAATTGTTATTTTTGATTTATAGTTATCGGCTATTATTTAGAAGATTTATATAATAAAATAGTAATTATTAATAATGAAATTGTATGATGTTGACGTGTAGTTACAATTCGAATGTATCATCTGCGGGACAAAGAAGTTTGCATAATATCACACCTACATTATGTATAGGAGTATACTTATGGGTGGTTATATGAGAAAAGTTAACGATAAGTAAGAGGTTTATATGGGTAAGAATCGAGTGCCGGTGGATGCAATTCGTGACGCGATGATTTATTTCATCAAGGAACGAAACATTTCAGTTCCGGTTGTTTTGAAGACGGTTGATATTTCACGCTCACGTTTGTACGACTACTTGCAAGGTAATGGAAAAGTCAGTGCAACAACGTTGGTGAATTTGTTGATGACGATTGGTGTGTCATTTGATGAATTGATGCTCCACATCTATATGAATAATCCTGAATTGTTGGATCCAGCAATTAAGGAACTTGGTTTGGACGCACACTCTGTTACGATGACACCAACGGAAGACACGGTTTATCGTACGCTTTCAATGTATGACGAAACACGTGACGTACGTTTGTTGGTTAACTTAGTACGTGCGATCAACTCACAAGTGGTTGATGAAGTTGAAAAGTATCGCTTGATTGAAATGGTTCGTCCAACAATCGTTAAGTTGCTCTCATCACGTGAGTTCTATACGGCAAATGATATGTTGATGTTTGCAAACATCATTCGCCACGAACCATACAACGCAGCAAAGCTTGTCGTAAAGCAAATGTCTGATCAAGCACGTCGTATGGCTAGTCTTGAAGGATATGGTTTGATGGAGTTGGATAACTTCTCTTCAGCTGAAGTCCGCAACGTGGCTTTGCTACACTTCCAATTGTTGATTATGGCATTGGAAAATAAGGATGATGAAACGGTGCGCAACACATTGATGTTTGTGCGCGAATACCGCTTGCCAGCTTTGAGTACATACTTTGGCTTCGTTAAGAAGATGGCGCAAGTTGTTGAATTGTCATTGGCTGATGACGATGAAGCTGCTGAGGCGTTGTGGAATCAAGCAACTGAATCAGCAAAGTTCTTGGTTGATGAACGCTTCTGGCCAATCTATTCATTCATTGCCCGTCGCTCATACAGCGAATTTTCAATTCCTGTGTTGTCATACCGTCAACACATCAATGAAGGTAAATAATTAGATATGAAAAAGCACCGCAACGATTAATTTCGTTGCGGTGCTTTTGTCTGCTTTATGAAAGTTTTAGAACCATGTTGCGGTGCTCAATGCCAGCATCTAGGAAAATATCGCCTTCAGCCTCGAAACCGAGCTTTTCGTAGAAACCAAGCGCTGAAACCTGGGCACCCAAATCAAGGGTGTGAACACCAGCTTCTTTGGCATCCGCGATAATTTCTTGCATAATTATCGCAGCGTAACCGTGACCGCGGGCATCAGATAGGGTCGCGACACGTTGAATGTGCCAGTTAGAACCATCTTGGTTCACTAAGACACGTGCTGTGGTTACTGCGTGACTTTCGGTAAAGCCGACGTAGTGGGTTGTAGAATCATCTAAGTCGTCAATCTCTAGTTCGAGCGGTACACCTTGCTCGCCGACGAAAACGGTTTGACGGATAGCAAGCGCTTCGCGGCTAAGTGCACCAGCACCGTATTCTTTACTTACAATGAGTTCATTTGACATGGACTGATCACCTCTGGGTAAATTCGTGCAACAATACTCAAACTATTTTAGCGCAAATTACGTTAAACAGAAGACTATAAGGTATGAACTTAAAAATTACGCTATAATAGGGCAGATACAGTCTAAATTTGGCTGATTGAAACTTAAAATCTAACGATAAAAAGAAAAGAGTGAAGTATATGAGGCATTATGGCCGTTTCAGCTGGTTAAATACCCGCTTGGGGTTTGTATTGCTGCTGGTGGCATTGGTCTGGGCTAAAACACAGTTAGCCAATATCATGGATTTCCACTTGTATTCGGGAGCATCGCCGGTTCAATACGTGACGATGTTACTAAATCCGTTAACCGTATCAACATTGTTGATTGGGCTAGCGTTTTACTTCCGATCAGCAAAACTATTTTATCCAGTTGCAACGATTTTATATGTAGTCAACGTGCTGATGATTCAGTTGAACGTGATTTACTATCGTGAGTTCACGGACTTTATGTCGGTGGCGACGATGTTGGGTTACAACAAGGTTAACCAAGGATTGGGTGCGTCAGGATTTGCGTTAACGAATATCCATGATATTTTCTTCTGGATTGATGTGCCGATTATTATTGGGTTGTTCATCTTTAAAAAGATGCGCATTCAAAAAGAAGGCACGACGAAGTTCATGAGCTTTGCGATGACAACCTTTTCAATTTTCGCCTTCATGGTGACGTTGACACTTGGTGAAGCTGATCGTCCACAATTGATTACGCGTCAATTCGACAGCAGCATGATGGTTAAGTATCTTGGTATTGATGCTTATACCGCATTTGATGCGATTAAGACACACGGTGTTTCCGAAATGCGTAAGTCAGCTAAGAAGTCTGATATTGATAATGTGCTGAGTTACGTAAAGGGCCACTTTGCAGATTCAAATCCACAGTATGCTGGTATTGCAAAGGGCAAGAACGTGTTTGTCATTCACTTGGAGTCATTCCAACAATTCTCATTGAATCTAAAAATCAATGGGCAGGAAGTGACGCCAAACTTGAACGCGATTTATAATTCAAATTCAACGATTGCGTTTGATAATTTCTTTAACCAAGTTGGTCAAGGAAAGACATCAGATGCGGAAAACATGTTGGAGACCTCAACATTTGGTTTGCCACAAGGATCATTGTTTGCAACGCAAGGAAATGACCAAACGTTCCAAGCGATGCCAGCTATCCTCCGTCAAACGCAGGGTTACTCATCAGCGGTATTCCACGGTAACAATGCTAGTTTCTGGAATCGTAGTAATGTTTATAAGAACATGGGTTACCAATACTTCTTTGATGCTAGTTACTATGACACGTCTGGTGATAAGGCGATGGGTTATGGTTTGAAGGATAAGTTGTTGTTCTATGATTCAATTCCATACTTGGAGCACATGCAACAACCGTTCTACGCTAAGTACATTACGGTGACGAACCACTTCCCATACAGTCTTGACGAACAAGATAAGGATCCGAACTTCGTGACAACGACAACCGATTCTGATGTGGTCAATGGTTACTTTGAAACGAACCACTATCTTGACCAATCAATCGGTGAGTTCTATGACTACTTGAAGAAGTCAGGGTTATACGACAAGTCAATTATTGTTTTGTACGGTGATCACTACGGTATCTCAAACTCTGAAAACAAGTCATTGGCGTCTGTGCTAGGTAAGAGCGCTGATAATTGGACTGATTTTGATAATACACAAATGCAACGTGTGCCATTCATGATTAATATTCCAGGATACACAGGCGGTGGGGTTAACCACACATACGGTGGTGAAATTGACGTCATGCCAACGTTGCTACACTTGTTGGGTGTTGATACTAAGAATGATGTCCAACTTGGACAAGATTTGTTGAGTACAAAGCGTGATCAAGTCGTTGCTTTCCGTGATAAGGACTTTATCACGCCAAAGTACACGGTGATTGGTGACACGATTTATGACAATTCGACGGGATTAGTTATTAGTAAGCCTTCAAAGCAAGTTCAAAAGGAAGTTGCAGCGGCGCGCAAGAAGGTTAATAAGCAGTTGTCGATTTCTGACGACATTAACCAGAAAGACTTGCTGCGTTTCTACACACCAAAGGGATTCTCTAAGGTAGATGCTTCTAAGTACAACTATGCAAATGGTTTGGGAAAGCTTGAAAACCTCGAAAACCAAAAGGGTGTTGGCTCAACTAGTCTTTGGACAGAAAATGATAATAAGACGACGCAGTCACTCTATTCGACGGATGCGCCCGAAAAGGATGAGCCTAGGTCAGATACGTCTCGTATCAAGCAGGTTAATCCGGACGGTGGCGATTCGACCGATGGTGGGGATGACACGCCGAACCCATAATTGAATAGTTAAAGCGTATCGGACATCCAGTTAATTACTGGGTGTCTTTTTTTGCGAGTAAACTGGCCTACGCGCCTTGACATTTATGTTAAATAACCTGACAATAATAAACGGCAAAATGAGAGGAGGACGAGACGATGACATTTGTATCAAAGCAACAATTTCATAAGAACTTTTTGAAGTCTGAAGTGTTCCAGTTTCGCATTGGTGAGTTGGCAACGATGACAGGTGTTTCGACTCGTCAACTTCGTTATTGGGAGAGCAAGGGCATCATCTCGTCACTTAGTCGTGATGGGGAGCAAGATGCGCGTGTTTATAACTACAAAACATATGTCGCCGTGGCCACAATCAAGAATTTCTTGGATGAAGGTTACACGTTGAAGGCTGCCGTAAAGAAGAAGGAAGAGCTTGAGCAATCATGGAAGGTTTTGCATGATGTTATGAGTCGGGCTGTGCAAGGAACTGCTGAAATTGATGGTATTCCGGCAGTTGATTTGGGATTCTTCGATGCGGAACAAACCCAACGCTTGTTTGCGACGGTAGATGATCAAAACGTGGTGAAGTACCGCGTACAAACGATTGAAGAATAATGGAAACGGTTTTGGTGACGACGCCAAAACCGTTTTTTACTTTAAACAAGGAAAATAACTGTTAAACTATAAGAGATATTAGAAAAGGAACGTTTAGATAATGGCGGATTGGCACGGCTTTTATAAGTTGTATTGGCGAGAACGACTAGACAAAACGATTGAAAATAAGCAATTGACTGCTGAGCAAGTGGCGTTAATTGAAGCGCAATACGATGCAGTTGGTGAACAACAGGTTGAAAATTATCTTTATAACTTTGGGGTTCCGACCGGCTTGCTACCAGATTTGCCAGTTGATGGCCGATTGGTAACGGTGCCAATGAGTACTGAGGAACCAAGTGTCATTGCGGCTGCAAGTAATGGTGCCCGCATGATGCGTGCTGGTGAAGGCGTTAAAACGACGATTCAAAGTCGCTTGCTACGCGGTCAGGTTATTTTGACGGATGTGGCAAACGTGGATGCGTTGCAAGAATATGTGGCAAACCACAACCAAGCCTTGTTGCAAGCAGCTAATGATGCGCACCCTTCGATGGCTAAGCGTGGTGGTGGTGCTAAGGCGCTGACTGTAGAAGTTTTAGATGATCAAACAGCTATTGTGAATGTGCTGGTTGATCCTAAGGCGGCCATGGGGGCGAATGTTGTTAATACGATGTCTGAGGCTGTTGCCAACGAATTGACGATTGCTGGTTATCAGGTGTTGATGGCGATTTTGTCAAACTACGCGACGGAGGCTTTGGTTAAGGCTCGAGTGGCCGTGCCAGTAGAGGCATTGGCAACAAAGCAGGGGATGGCTGGAGCGGAAGTTGCCCGTAGAATCGCAGCTGCAAGCCATATTGAACAGTTGTCGACGTACCGTGCAGTAACATCAAATAAAGGATTGCTTAACGGTATTGAAGCGGCTGTATTAGCGAGTGGCAATGACACACGTGCGGTTAATGCTGCATTGCACGCCTATGCAGCCAACGACGGCCAATATCGTGGCCTAACCAGCTGGACAGTGCAAGACGATATGTTGTTGGGTGAAACAACATTGCCATTGATGCTTGGTGTGGTTGGTGGATCAATTGGGATTGTGCCAGCGGTTAAGCTAAATCATGCGTTGATGGATAATCCAACGGTTAATGAACTAACGAGTATTGTTGCCGCAGTTGGCTTGGCCCAAAACTTGTCAGCACTACGCGCGCTTGTTACAACTGGTATCCAAGCTGGACACATGGCCTTGCAAGCTAAGTCATTGGCGTTGCAGGTTGGTGCCACGACCGAAGAAGTGCCAGCACTAACAGCACGTTTACAACAACTCGGCCGATTTAACGAAACGGTTGCCCGTGAAGCGTTGGCGACATTACGTCAAAGTAAATAAAGAATAAGAAAGAGATTATTATGCAATTTTCAGAAGATACAGTTAAGCTCCTAAACCAAGTTAATCAAGTTTACCCAGGTTCAGTGGTCCTACGTGGCTCAGGTGAAGCAACGGGTAAGTTGACGCACGACCAAGTTTCAACAGATATGTTGGGAACACGTTTGATGGTTGAAGTAACGGATGCAACTGCACCTGACTTCTCAGCAACGCAAGAATTGTTGAACATGATGTTGACGTTGAGTGGTTACCCACAAGTTTATTTCCAATTGAAGTCAGAAGACATTAATATGACGGATCAATTGATGGTTATGTCAACGTATCTTTACCAACCAGCCTTGCGTGCCATTACATATAAGGAACAAGCCAAGCACGGATTGGTGACAGCAGCAGTTGTAAAGGCATTTGCAAACGGGGTTATGTCAACGTTGACTCCTGAAGCAAAGAACGATCGTTCAGAAGCAGCACTACGTTTGTTGACGTTGTTGGATGCACGCGTCTTCATGAACGCTGTGCCAACTGACATCGATACGGCTATTTACACTGATAGCTTTGCAGATGCATTCCCAGAGGCATGGGAAGCTGCAGGCCACATTTTTGCAACGATGAAGGTTGATGACATCAAGGATCCATTCACGGTTCACCGTGCAGTAATCGCAGCCTTTAAGGGATTTGATGCGCAAATGATTGCTTGGAACTTGCCTGAATTGAAGGCACTTGAGTTCGCGACGTTGACGCCAGTACTATCAGAACGACAATTGCGTTTGCCATTGGCTCAAGTATTCGACATTAAGCACACAGAGATGACAGACCGTAACACGGAAAAGTCAGCCTATGTTGGTTTGAGCAAGTCAGAAGGTCAAAACAGTTTTGTTATTTCAGCACCAGATGAGAACCAACCTGAGTTCTTTAAGGCGTTGTATCAAACACCAGTCCGTGAAGTACTAGAACAAATCGGACAGCCTTTCGTTGTGCGTCAATAATTAATATAGATCGGAGTGTCATAGCATGAGTGTTAATCCAGAAATTCAAAACTTATTTGATCATGCAAAGCGGATTGTCTTTCTAACGGGTGCTGGTGTTTCAACCGCATCGGGTATCCCAGATTACCGCTCAAAAGGTGGCATCTATGATGATAGTGGCGTAGTTGAACGTCCAGAATATTTATTAAGTACTGATGCGTTGGCTAATGAACCTGAAAAGATGTATCGGTTCATGATGGACAATATGTATTTTCCAGATGCTGAGCCGAATGTGATTCATGACAAAATGGCGGCGCTAACCAAGCAAGGCCGTGCCAATATTATTACGCAAAATGTTGATGGTCTTCATAAGAAGGCAGGGAGTGAAGCGACAATTGAATTTCATGGCTCGCTTTATGATATTTATGCGGTAACTGATGGCAAGAAAGCAACGCTGGCTGAGTACATGACGAATATGCGTCGATCAGACGGTGCATTGTTGCGACCAGGGATTACGTTATATGGTGAAATTCCATTTAATGTGGAAGAAGCAGCCACGTGGGTTAACCAGGCAGACTTAATTGTCATTGTTGGCACTAGCTTTGTGGTTTACCCATTCGCTGGGTTATTACAGTACGCAAAGGCAGGCGTTCCAGTGTTGGCAATTAACTTGGAGCGGATTCCAGCACCGGATTGGGTGCAACAGATTATTGGGGATGCCACGGTGTTCTTTGATGAATTGCACATTTAAAAGCAAGTAAAATCGCAGTCAGAATGGGTTTCTGACTGCGATTTTTATTTTATATGAACAAAGTTTGAAGAAAGTGTTGACGAATCGCATAAACATATGTAATATAGATTAAGTTGTTTCAGGGAAACAGCAAAACATATTTAACTTGAATAGCTAATTGATATTCAAACTTCTTTGAAAGAAGTTGTTGACATTCGCTTGAAAGGTTGTTATGATATATAAGTTGTCTGGTGAGGCAACGACGTAGGTCATTGAAAACTGAATATCGTTTCGATGAAACAAATGTGTAGGGTCATCAAGCTAGTTCTTGATGCAAAAACATTTGCGAAGTCAATTCGCTAGTAAATTCGTTTAACTTCTGTTAAACAACAAAAATTGAGTTATACTCAAACTTCAAATTGAGAGTTTGATCCTGGCTCAGGATGAACGCTGGCGGCGTGCCTAATACATGCAAGTCGAACGCTTTGTGGTTCAACTGATTTGAAGAGCTTGCTCAGATATGACGATGGACATTGCAAAGAGTGGCGAACGGGTGAGTAACACGTGGGAAACCTACCTCTTAGCAGGGGATAACATTTGGAAACAGATGCTAATACCGTATAACAATGACAACCGCATGGTTGTTATTTAAAAGATGGTTCTGCTATCACTAAGAGATGGTCCCGCGGTGCATTAGCTAGTTGGTAAGGTAATGGCTTACCAAGGCGATGATGCATAGCCGAGTTGAGAGACTGATCGGCCACAATGGGACTGAGACACGGCCCATACTCCTACGGGAGGCAGCAGTAGGGAATCTTCCACAATGGGCGAAAGCCTGATGGAGCAACGCCGCGTGTGTGATGAAGGGTTTCGGCTCGTAAAACACTGTTGTAAGAGAAGAATGACATTGAGAGTAACTGTTCAATGTGTGACGGTATCTTACCAGAAAGGAACGGCTAAATACGTGCCAGCAGCCGCGGTAATACGTATGTTCCAAGCGTTATCCGGATTTATTGGGCGTAAAGCGAGCGCAGACGGTTATTTAAGTCTGAAGTGAAAGCCCTCAGCTCAACTGAGGAATTGCTTTGGAAACTGGATGACTTGAGTGCAGTAGAGGAAAGTGGAACTCCATGTGTAGCGGTGAAATGCGTAGATATATGGAAGAACACCAGTGGCGAAGGCGGCTTTCTGGACTGTAACTGACGTTGAGGCTCGAAAGTGTGGGTAGCAAACAGGATTAGATACCCTGGTAGTCCACACCGTAAACGATGAGTGCTAGGTGTTTGAGGGTTTCCGCCCTTAAGTGCCGCAGCTAACGCATTAAGCACTCCGCCTGGGGAGTACGACCGCAAGGTTGAAACTCAAAGGAATTGACGGGGACCCGCACAAGCGGTGGAGCATGTGGTTTAATTCGAAGCAACGCGAAGAACCTTACCAGGTCTTGACATCCCTTGACAACTCCAGAGATGGAGCGTTCCCTTCGGGGACAAGGTGACAGGTGGTGCATGGTTGTCGTCAGCTCGTGTCGTGAGATGTTGGGTTAAGTCCCGCAACGAGCGCAACCCTTATTACTAGTTGCCAGCATTCAGTTGGGCACTCTAGTGAGACTGCCGGTGACAAACCGGAGGAAGGTGGGGATGACGTCAAATCATCATGCCCCTTATGACCTGGGCTACACACGTGCTACAATGGCGTATACAACGAGTTGCCAACCCGCGAGGGTGAGCTAATCTCTTAAAGTACGTCTCAGTTCGGATTGTAGGCTGCAACTCGCCTACATGAAGTCGGAATCGCTAGTAATCGCGGATCAGCACGCCGCGGTGAATACGTTCCCGGGTCTTGTACACACCGCCCGTCACACCATGAGAGTTTGTAACACCCAAAGCCGGTGGGGTAACCTTCGGGAGCCAGCCGTCTAAGGTGGGACAGATGATTAGGGTGAAGTCGTAACAAGGTAGCCGTAGGAGAACCTGCGGCTGGATCACCTCCTTTCTAAGGAAAATCGGAAACCTACACATTCATTGAAACGATATTCAGTTTTGAGTGATTTACACTCAAACAAGACAGAGAGTCGAATCTCATGGGACTGTAGCTCAGCTGGTTAGAGCGCACCCCTGATAAGGGTGAGGTCGGAGGTTCGAGTCCTCTCAGTCCCATATAATGGGGAATTAGCTCAGCTGGGAGAGCACCTGCTTTGCAAGCAGGGGGTCATCGGTTCGATCCCGATATTCTCCATTGAAACCTTCGGGTTTCAATATTAGATCTTTGAAAACTGAATCATAATTGTAAATTTTTAAATTCATTTAATATTGTTAATTCAATATAAATTGAGCCGAAAAAATACACCGCGTAATTTTTTGAGTTTTTTAAATTAGTTTAAAATCGCTTGTGGCCTTTGAGCCACATACTCAAACTTATATCATCAACGTTAGTTGATAGGTTAAGTTATTAAGGGCGCATGGTGGATGCCTTGGCACTAGGAGCCGATGAAGGACGGGACTAACACCGATATGCTTCGGGGAGCTGTAAGTAAGCTTTGATCCGGAGATTTCCGAATGGGGGAACCCAACTTGTTATGCAAGTTATCACCTAATGAATATATAGTTAGGTTGAAGGTAGACGTTGTGAACTGAAACATCTCATTAGCAACAGGAATAGAAAGAAAAATCGATTCCGCCAGTAGCGGCGAGCGAAAACGGAAGAGCCCAAACCAAAGTGCTTGCACTTTGGGGTTGTAGGACTGCCATTGTGGAGTTACAAAATTGTTTATTAGCAGAATCAGCTGGGAAGCTGAGCGAGACAGGGTGATAGCCCCGTATGCGAAAGTAAGCAATCTCCCGTGCAGGATCCTGAGTACGGCCGGACACGTGAAATCCGGTCGGAATCCGCGAGGACCATCTCGCAAGGCTAAATACTCCCTAGTGACCGATAGTGAACCAGTACCGTGAGGGAAAGGTGAAAAGCACCCCGGAAGGGGAGTGAAAAAGTTCCTGAAACCATGTGCCTACAAGAAGTTAGAGCCCGTTAATGGGTGATAGCGTGCCTTTTGTAGAATGAACCGGCGAGTTACGATACCATGCAAGGTTAAGGTGGAAAGACCGGAGCCGTAGCGAAAGCGAGTCTGAAATGGGCGAATTAGTATGTTGTTGTAGACCCGAAACCAGGTGACCTACCCATGTCCAGGGTGAAGGTGCGGTAAAACGCACTGGAGGCCCGAACCCGTGCATGTTGAAAAATGCTGGGATGAGGTGTGGGTAGCGGTGAAATTCCAATCGAACTTGGAGATAGCTGGTTCTCTCCGAAATAGCT
>CP168942.1:22500-90000 GCA_041871065.1 Weissella confusa
AACACGTACACAACGGTGTTGGCTGATGCGGCTGCGCGTTACCACCGTTTGTTGAATGAAGATGTTTACTTCTTGACGGGAACTGACGAACACGGTTTGAAGATTGAGCAAAAGGCTGAAAAGCTAAACATGACGCCACAACAATACGTTGACGGCATGGCTGCAGATATCAAGAAGTTGTGGGCAGACTTGGATATTACCAACGACGGATTCATCCGTACGACGGACGAGTATCACGAGAAGGCTATCCAAAAGATCTTCCAACAATTCTTGGATCAAGATGACATCTACAAGGGTGAATACGAAGGTTGGTACTCAGTTGATGACGAAGAGTACTTTACTGAGTCACAATTGGCAGAAGTTTACCGCGACGAAGACGGCAACGTCATCGGTGGTAAGGCACCATCTGGTCACGAAGTTGAGTTGGTTAAGGAAGAGTCATACTTCTTCCGTATGGGAAAGTACGCTGACTGGTTGTTGGACTACTACAAGTCACACCCAGAATTTATTCAACCTGAGTCTCGTATGAACGAGATGATTAACAACTTCATCAAGCCTGGTCTTGAAGACTTGGCCGTAACGCGTACGGCGTTCAAGTGGGGTGTTCCAGTTCTATCTGACCCTAAGCACGTTGTTTACGTGTGGATTGACGCTTTGTCAAACTACATTACGGCGCTTGGATATGGTTCAGACGATACGACTTTGTTCGATAAGTTCTGGCCAGCAAATGTGCAATTGGTAGGTAAGGAAATTGTTCGTTTCCACACGATTTACTGGCCAATTATGTTGCACGCCTTGGGCTTGCCATTGCCTAAGCAAGTGTTGGGACACGGTTGGTTGACGATGCGTGATGGTAAGATGTCAAAGTCTAAGGGTAACGTTGTGTACCCTGACACATTGGCTGATCGTTACGGTATCGATGCTGTTCGTTACTACTTGTTGCGTGCAATGCCATACGGTAACGATGGTATCTTTACGCCTGAAGATTTCGTTTCAAAGTTGAACTACGATTTGGCTAACGATTTGGGTAACTTGTTGAACCGTACTGTTGCAATGATCAACAAGTACGAAGGTGGTGTCATTCCTGCGCTTAACACGGGTGCGACTGAATTTGACGCTGACTTGGTACAAACGGCTAATGATGTTATTAAGGCTTACAACGAAAACATGGCTGGTTTGCGTACGGCAGATGCTTTGGCTGAAGTTTGGAAGTTGATCTCACGTGCTAACAAGTACATTGATGAGACGACGCCATGGACGTTGGCTAAGGATGAAGCACAAGCAGATAAGTTGGCTTCTGTAATGGCTCACTTGGCTGCTGCATTGCGTGTTGCGGCTATCTTGTTGCAACCTGCTTTGACGCGTGCACCTAAGCAAATCTTCCACCAACTTGGTTTGGCAGAATCAAACTTGCAAATTGCTGATTTGAAGTTTGAAGACCTACCAACGGGTGGTAAGGTTGTTGAAAAGGGTGAGCCAATCTTCCCACGTGTTGATGTTGATGCCGAAGTGGCTTACATCCGCGATGAGATGACGGGTGGTGCCGCAAAGCCTGCTGAAGAAGCTGAGAAGTCATACATTGAAGTCCCTACAAAGGACTTGATTGAATTTGATGACTTCGACAAGGTTGAGATGCGTGTTGCTGAAATCCTAGAAGTGACTGAAGTTGAGAAGTCAAACAAGTTGTTGCGCTTCAAGTTGAACGACGGTACTAAGGATGGTCGCACGATTTTGTCAGGTATCAAGAAGTGGTACCCAGAATACGCTGGTTTGGTTGGTAAGAAGGTTGCCTTTGTTGCTAACTTGAAGCCACGTAAGATGATGGGTGAAATGTCAGAAGGTATGTTGTTGTCTGCTGAAAAGGACGGTAACGTTATCTTGACGATTTTGCCAGATGAAATCGAAGCTGGTTCAGAACTAGGCTAATCACTAAAAATTAAGAGAGCAGTGTGTACGTCACACTGCTCTCTTTTTGTTAGAATAGACCTATTAAAAAAGATAGGAAAGATAGTATGACAATCTTTTACACATTGGTGCCAATGATTTTGACAATTGTTGTCGCTAATTTACTGTCACAGGTAATGCCGCGAATCCCCAAGGCATTTTGGCAGATTTTAGGTGGTATTATCTTGGCGACCATTCCAATGCTCAGCAAGTCAGTTGTTGAACTTGATCCAGAGTGGTTTATGATGCTGATTATTGCCCCTTTGCTATTCTATGAAGGCCAGCGAACAAACGTGCGGTTGGTGTCTAAGAATTTCAGAGCAATCATCAACTTAGCAGGTACTATTGCTGTTATGACAGTTGTTGTCCTAATGCTATTTGGTCACTGGGCAATCGGCTGGGCACTGCCAATGGCTTTGGCGCTAGCTGCCATCGTAACGCCAACGGATGCAACGGCGCTAGAATCTGTTACAGATGGCCTTGAAGTGCCAAAGGGTATCGGACGGGCGTTGAACTTAGAGTCGTTGTTTAACGATGCAACGGGTCTAGTTGTGTTGGAGCTGGCCTTGTTATGGATGAACACTGGCACGTTCTCATTCATCCATGGTTTTGAAGAGTTTCTAATCGTGGCGATTGGTGGCGCCGTTGTCGGTGGGATTGCCGGCGTGGTGTTACTGTATATTCGCCAACATTTATTGCGTGTGCAGTTTGATGATACGGTTGCTCACGTGATGATTTATTTCTTGTCACCTATTCTAGTGTACGGACTAGCGGAACACGCGGGCGTGTCAGGTATTATTGCCGTGGTGGTGATGGGAATCATCTCTAATGAAGAAAAGCACCACACGCAGTTTATGTCATCGCAATTAAATAACTTGAATAATCAGCTGACGATGATTGTGTCACAACTCCTAAATGGACTTGTGTTTGTGTTACTTGGTATTTCGTTGGTTCGCGTATTTAAGACTTATATTCACTCACCATTAACGACGTGGTTAGGGTATATCGGAATTGGCCTGGCAATCTACGGAGTCATGGCAGTCTTCCGTCATATTATGATTGAACGCGTTCATCAGGAATCACCGATGTCATCAATGGTTGATCAAGATCATAAAAACCGCGATGCTTGGATTTTTGCTTTGGGTGGGGTTCACGGAACGGTTACGATGGCGATGGCATTCTCATTGCCGTTGACGCTCGATAATGGTCAGGCCTTTCCGCACCGTGATATGTTGTTGCTGATTGCGGCGACAGTTATTATCGTCAGTTTGGTGGCGCCATTGTTGATTTTGCCACGGATGTTGCCTGAAATTAAGCCTGAGTATGACACTAGCGAATATTCAGAAGCGCATATTGCTATGATTAATGCGGCCATGTCATATGTGGAAGGGTTAGATGTGTCTAACTCGGTTAAGCGAAATGTGATTGATCAATTGCAAGATCAATTGGGATATGGTGGTGATCAATTAGATCGCACGATTTGGCAAAAAGCCTTAACGGATATTCAAAGCGTTACCGATGAGGCAGTTGAAGCGGCGATAAATGCCGGCATCGTATCGCAACAAACGATGATTTATTATCGTAGAGTGAAGGCCAATGCTGATTCACGCTGGGCACGTGGGTCAAACAATGTGCGGATGTGGTTCCGCATTTTGGAGCGCGTTGTGACGAGTTTGATGCGTTCACGGCGACTCAAGCCCGAAGAACGTATGCGTCGTATCAATCAGAAGATGCAACGACGTATAGATCGCTTGCAACGTAAGGCAACGCGACGAGGACTGACCGAACACGAACAACATGATTTGAATCAAACGTTGGCGATGCAAAAGAAGTTTAAGGCTGTTAAGAAGATGGGCTACTTAAACCCTGATGACGCCGCGCAAAAGTATCATTCAAGTCGCGAACTAGTCTTTACAGAAATTGCTGAGATTAGCGAGCCTGCGGTGGCTGACTTCATTGCACAGGCTGAGGCAGAAAGTGAAGATCCTCGTTATGTAGTTGCATTACGTGATGTCGCGGCACAAGAACGTGATCGTATTCGAGACCAGCAGGTATCTTCGGCTGAGGAACAGGAAATTTTGTTGGGGGCATTGAGTGCAGAATTGACGTTCATACAAGAGCGACGTCGTGATGAGCGTTTCAGTTCAGCATTGATTAATGAATTGTATAACGAAGTCACATCTGCGCAGGCAATCGTACTAGCAACTGATGCAGAAGATTAATTAATGAGAGGTCAGGAATAAATCCTGGCCTCTTTTTGTAGGCCTTAATTCGTATTCTCTGGTTTTCTTTGATAAAATAGTAAGTATTACAAACGTTTAGAAATAGGAGATATCATGGCAATTTATGATCCAACAAAGCGTCCAGCGGATAGCTTTGATACACACACGCACTTGAACGACGAAGCTTTTTGGCATGACGTCGCAGCTTATTGGGCCCGCGCACGTGAATATCGTGTCGTTGAAATGAATGTGGTTGGATATGACACAGTTGGTAATCAACGTGCCATTGAAATCGCCCACGAATTTGAAGGTGTTCACGCCATCGTCGGTTGGCAACCCGGTGAGAGTGGTGACTTTAAGCCAGAAGATATGGCCACGCTACGTGAACAATTAGCTGACCCAGCGGTGGTTGGTATCGGTGAAATGGGCTTGGACTACTACTGGGAAGAGAACCCAACGCCAGACGTCCAAAAAGCGGTGTTTAAGGCGCAATTGGACTTGGCTCGTGAATTCCACAAGCCAGTCACGATTCACACGCGAGAAGCGACGGCTGACACGTATGAAGTGCTAAAGGATGCTAACGTTGCTGAGTTTGGTGGCGTGATGCACTCATTTACTGGAACGGCAGAAGAAGCTAAGCAATTCTTGGATTTGGGTATGTACATTTCATTCTCAGGAATTGCAACCTTCAAGAATGCCAAGGATGTGCACGAGACGTTGAAGTCAGTGCCATTGGACCGTTTGCTAGTTGAGACGGATGCGCCTTATTTGGCACCAACACCAATGCGTGGTAAGCAAAACGAGCCAATGTTCGTCCGCTACACGATTCAAAACATTGCCGACCAACTTGGCATGACGTATAACGAGTTGGCTGATATTACAACGGCGAATGCCCACCGTTTGTGGCACTTGGATAAGTAATGAAGATTCAAGAAGTGATTGTCGTTGAAGGTAAGGCTGATACTGAGGTTTTGCGTCATGCTGTTGAAGCGGACACAATTGAGACTAATGGTTCAGCGTTGTCAGATGCGACGCTACAAGCGATTCAGCGTGCAGCGAAGTCACGTGGAATTATTGTGTTTACGGATCCGGATTTCAATGGTGAACGGTTACGTAAGCTTATTACGGCAGTCGTACCTGATGCGAAGCACGCATTTCTAAAAAAGGATGAAGCTGGTCGCCAGATTAAGCATCATAGTTTAGGGATCGAATACGCCACGGCGGATGATATTCGCCAGGCGCTTAGCAAGGTTTACACAGCCAGCGATGTTGATATGACGTCAGACATTACACGTACCGATTTGGTGCGTTATGGATTGATGGCTGGCGCTAATGCTGCCCAACGACGTGAACACGTCTCAGAACGTCTGGGATTGGGCTACGTCAATGGTAAGCAATTGCTGAAGCGACTAAACATGTTTGGCGTGACAAACGAAGAATTAAAGACCATCTTACAAGAGATGGATGAGGAGAATTAAATGTCTGATGTACCTGATATTGCGACGCCGGTGCGCACGCAAGCTATCATGAATCAATTTGGTATCAACACTAAGAAGTCACTTGGCCAAAACTTCTTGACGGATATCAATATTTTGAAGAATATCGTCGCAGCCGGTGACGTAAAGGATACGGATAACGTTGTTGAAATCGGACCTGGTATTGGTGCGTTGACGGAGCAACTAGCCCGTGCAGCCAAGCAAGTCGTTGCCTTTGAAATCGATGACCGTTTGATTCCAGTATTGGACCACACGATGGCGCCATATGACAATGTCACAATTGTGCACAACGACATCTTGAAGGTTGATTTGGAGAAGGAATTCGCCAAGCAATTTGCTGATACAACGGCGCCATTGAAGTTGGTGGCCAACTTGCCTTACTACATTACGACACCAATTTTGATGCAAGTGTTGCAATCAGGCATTCACTTTGACAACATTGTTGTGATGATGCAAAAGGAAGTTGCCGACCGATTGTCAGCTGAGCCTGGTACAAAGGACTATGGTTCTTTGACGTTGGCAGTGCAATACCGCATGAACGCTAAGTTGGCCTTTACGGTATCACGTACAGCATTTGTGCCAAATCCTAACGTTGATTCAGCGATTATTTCATTGACGCCACGTGAGCCATTGGCGGTTCAACCACGTGATGAAAAGCAATTGTTTGAGTTGTTCAAGATTGGTTTTGTCATGCGTCGTAAGACTTTGTGGAACAACTTGACGACGGCCTTTGGTAAGGGTGAAGCAATGCAAGCTAAGTTGACGGCTGCACTTGAAGCTATCGATTTGGATCCACGTACGCGTGCTGAAAAGTTGTCATTGGAGCGATTCATTGAATTGCATAACGCATTATATGATGCGGGTGTGTACAACGCTTAATTCTGTTATAATGTTTATTACGAAAATATTTTTATTAAAGAAGAGGTAAACCAATTATGGATTCCGGTCCGTCTATTATGATCAATATTGTTGTTATTGTCGTTATTTTGTTGTTGGCTGTATTGTTTACGTTGACTGAGTACTCACTTGTTAAAGTGCGTCCATCAGCATTGCGTGCGCTACAAGAAGCACGTAACAAGCCATCATCAAACTTGACGCACGCGATTAACATGACTAACCACATGACAGAGTATCTATCAACTGCACAAGTTGGTATTACGCTGACATCATTGATTTTGGGTTGGTTGGGTGAAGCGTTCATCGCTGACTTGATTATTTCATCACATCTATTGCCAGCAGCTATCGCCCACAGTGTTGCGTCAGTAGCCGCAATTTTGATCTTTACATTTATCCACGCCGTCTTTACTGACTTGGTGCCAAAGAACATCGCCATCGACCAACCGGTTAAGGTATTGTTGTTCATCGTGCGCCCAGTTATGTTCTTCCACATCGTACTTTACCCATTAATTTGGTTGTTTGACCGTACGGCTGCTGGTGTAACAAAGGTGCTTGGATTTAATGCTCACCCAGATGAAGACATCTACTCACAAAACGAAATCATTTCGTTGTCTGAGGATGCTGCCCAAGCGGGTGAGTTGGACGAAGAAGACTTAACGTTTATGAAGCGTGCCTTCTCAATGAATGATAAGGTTGCAGTTGATATTATGATTGACCGTACGCAACTTACAGTTGTGGATGTTACGGACACAATCGGAGATGCATTGAACTTGTACCTAGAAGAAAAGTTCTCACGTATGCCAGTGGTTGCTGACAACGATAAGGACAAGATTTTGGGATACGTCTTCTCATATGATTTGGTTCGCCAAGGTCGTTTGAGTATGGATGCATCAGTTCGAACTGTTTTGCGTAATTTGCCAGTCGTTTCTGAAAACCAACCAATCACGGAAGTTTTGCAAGAAATGATTGAGCACCGTGCACCAATCGTTGTTGTTAAGGACGAATATGGTGGAACGTCAGGTATCGTTACTGATAAGGACGTTTACGAAGAGTTGTTTGGTACGGTGCGTGACGAAATCGATGATGTTTCTGATGATTTGGTTCAAAAGATTGGATCAGATGAGGAAGGAAACATGCACTACAAGGTCTCTGGAAAGATGACGTTGTACGATTTCGAACGATTCTTTAAGACTGAAATCCGTTCATTTGAGGATTCAGAAATGGTGACGTTGACAGGTTATGTCCTTGATGAGCACCCTAACTTTGAGGTTGGTGAAGCTATCAAGATTAATAACTTTGAAATTACAGCTTTGGATTTCAAGGATGCTTACATCAATGATTTCGAAGTTGTGGCGTTGCCTGAAGAAGATCCTGAATCAGACTCAGAAGACGAACATTAATCATACGCGAGTGAACACCTGATAAATATCAGGTGTTTTTTGCTATAATGGTGTCATTGAATTTGTACAAATAGAAAGTAGGGAAAAACATTGAGTGAAGGTGAGTTATTAATTTCGGTTATTGTCATCATCATAGTGCTGTTGCTTGCGACATTGTTTGTTGCAGCTGAATTTGCCTTGGTTAAGGTACGTAAAAGTGCCTTGGTTGAGTTGCAAGAAGAACGTGAAAAGCCATCACGTCAAATTGCGACGGCTATCCACATGGTTGAAAACCTAAATGAGTATCTATCAACGACCCAAGTTGGTATTACGTTAGCCGGGTTGATTCTTGGTTGGATGGGTGAAGAGACAATTGCCCACTTGTTGCTTGAAGGTGGCTTTTTGAAGGAAATGACGGGGGCGAGTGCTGGTGTCATCGCATCAGTGATTGCTTTGGTATTCTTAACGTATGTTGAAGTGGTCTTCACGGAGTTGGTGCCAAAGAACGTGGCCATCGACTTCCCAGTGAAGGTTGCCTTGTTCGTTGCAACGCCATTGCGCCTATTCCACGTTATCTTCTACCCATTTGTGTGGTTGTTGAACGTTTCAGCAACTGGTGTAACCCGTTTGATGGGGATGAAGCCAGCTAACGAAGGGGATGAAGTTTATTCAGAAGCTGAAATCCTAAGTTTGTCACGTACAGCCGCTCGTAGTGGTGAACTTGATGATGCGGATTATGTCTTTATGCAACGTGCCTTTGAGATGAATGATAAGGTAGCGGTTGATATTATGATTGATCGTACGCAATTGGACGTGGTTGATATCACGGATTCAGTGCACGATACCTTGCAACGTTACTTTGAAACGAAGCACTCTCGTTTCCCAGTTGTGGCTGACAATGACAAGGATAAGATTTTGGGATATGTCTTCAACTATGATTTGATGCGCCAAGCCCAAATTGATGACACGTTATCTGTTCGTAAGATTATCCGTCACATGCCAACGGTGCCTGAGAACATGCCAATTCAAGATGTGTTGCAAAAGATGATTGCGCGTCGTACGCCAATCGTTATTGTGAAGGATGAATATGGTGGTACGTCTGGTATCGTGACTGATAAGGACATTTACGAAGAGTTGTTCGGTTCAGTGCGTGATGAGATGGATGCGGTTGCTGATGACTTAGTTGAAAAGTTAGGTGCTGATGACGCTGGTAATATGCACTACAAGGTCTCTGGAAAGATGACGCTGTATGATTTTGAGCGTTACTTCCATGTAGATATCCGCCCATTTGATGATTCTGACATGGTGACGTTGACAGGATTCTTCTTGGATGAGAATTCTGATACGTCAGCAGGCGATACTATCAAGGTGCTTGATTTTGAAATTACGGCGCTTGATTTCAAGGATGCCTACATCAATGAGTTTGAAGTTGTTCGTGTTGCACCAACAACGGATGATGACATGACAATCGAAGAGTAAGAGAAAAGCCCCGATCCGCTGATGCGAATCGGGGCTTGTTTGTTAGGCGAAAGTAATCTCGATGTTATCCGTCAAGATATCCGTGTAGCTGAATGAGGCACGGTCGAACTCGTTACCTTCTTGCTTCAAGTCTAGGACGAATACTGAACGGAACGTCTCACGTACAACGGCTTCGTGCTCGATGTTACGGTGACGGCTCTCGTGAGTAATCAAAGTAATTGGCTCACCAAGGTGATCGTCTAATTGTTGCTTAATTTCTGCTAATGCTGCAGGCATAAGAACTCCTTTCGTGAGGCTATCCTCACATCCAGCGACAAATGAAACCGCTGCGTAAACGAGTGCATTTTAAAACACACTAAGGTCGTTTACAATTTTATCATAAAAAATGTAAATTCACAACGGAAAATAATATTATGCACTTCTTTTTAACGAGAGAGTTTAGATAAGTGAAAAATCCATTTTCGAAATAACATTGATTTGTTTTTTGTTTTAATTTTCGGGCTTACGCGCATTTGGGATAGTTAAAATTTTGAATATTCGTAACTTGCGACGTTTTACCGTCTTTTTATAAAAATGTGTTCGTTTAACATGCGAAAACAGAATGAAATCACGTACGAACTTAAAAATCAAGATTTGAAACGTTCGATTTTGTCGGTTATTATAAGAGTAACGAAAATAAATTTACGGGGAAGAGTAATGAAAGACGAACGAATTGGTTGGCCGGCGTACTTTATGATGCAAGCGGCCATGCTAGCATCACGAAGCACTTGTACGCGCCTACATGTTGGTGCTGTTGTTGTTAAAGATGGCCGTATTATTGCAAGTGGGTATAACGGATCGGTTACTGGGACCCCACACTGTACAGAAGTTGGGGATTTAATTGTTGATGGGCACTGCATTCGCGCGGTTCACGCGGAGCAAAACGCCTTGATGCAACTAGCAAAAATGGGGATTGCGGCAGAAGGGGCTGAGATTTACGTCACAGATTTTCCTTGCGTGCACTGCACGAAGTTTTTGTTACAAGCTGGCATTAAGAAGATTAATTACATCCGTAACTACAATAATGATGAGTTCGCGACATCATTAATCCAAGCTAAGGGTGTTGCACTCCAACAAGTGCCACTAACAGCCACAGATGTCGCCATGATTAATTTTGACAAGTACGTAACTGAAAACAACTAAGGGGATAATGACATGAGTCGTAATGAACAAGCATATTTGGATATGGCACGTGAAGTGTTGGAAACGGGTAATGTGAAGGGGGATCGCACGGGGACTGGTACACGCTCAGTATTTGGCCGTCAATTGCATTTTGATATGGCAGAAGGCTTTCCGTTGTTGACGACGAAACGTGTGCCGTTTGGCTTGATTAAGAGCGAATTGCTTTGGTTCTTGCAAGGTAATACAAATATTCGTTTCCTATTGGAGCACAACAACCACATTTGGGATGAATGGGCATTTAAGAATTGGATTGAATCTGATGAGTACACAGGGCCTGATATGACTGATTTCGGTCGCCGTGCTCTAGTGGATGATGCCTTCAAGGCTGCTTACGATGAGCAACACCAACTATTCGTTGACCGCATTTTGGCAGATGACGCCTTTGCTGATAAGTATGGTGAGTTGGGTGACGTCTACGGGGCGCAATGGCGTCACTGGCGTAAGGTACAAGGTGGCTTCATTGATCAAATCGATGATGTGGTGAACCAAATTAAGACGAACCCAAATTCACGTCGTTTGATTGTTAGTGCTTGGAACCCAGAAGATGTGCCATCACAAGCTTTGCCACCGTGCCACACGTTGTTCCAATTTTACGTGGCAGATGGCAAGTTGAGTTTGCAACTTTACCAACGATCAGCTGACATCTTCTTGGGCGTGCCATTCAACATCGCATCATACTCATTGTTGTTGCACATGGTGGCTGCGCAGACTGGTCTTGAAGCCGGTGAGTTCGTGCACACGTTTGGGGATGCGCACATTTACTCAAACCACGTTGATCAAGTGACTGAACAACTTTCTCGTGAAATGGCTGAGTTGCCAACGCTTGTTTTGAACCCAGATGTAACCTCAATTTTTGATTACACGATGGATGATATTAAGGTTGAAAACTATAAGCCAGCCAAGTCAATTAAGGCGCCAGTTGCAGTTTAATGTTTGATTATGAAACAAGCTTAGTTAGTAAGAAATGCTGACTAGGCTTGTTTTTTGGTATAGAATAAATAAGTTACTATAAGCTTTTTTAAAGGTGAAGGCTTGTATAATGTCAAAGATACCGTTTTTGCGATATCTTGAGAATTATAAAAATTGGTATTAATCAGTATTAAACACTACTGGATTGAAGAGAGGAGTCGCTCATGGAAAATGAGCCGCAATCACGCACAGCGCGTCGTGAGGCCGAACGATTGGCGAATAGCCACAAAAAAGTTCGTGGTCCCCGCGGTCCTAAGCGTCCGAAAGATGGTCATAAATTTAAAGTCGCTCGCAATGTTATCTTGGCGGTTATCGCGGTCCTAGTACTTGGGGTCGGAGCGATTGCTGGAACGGTGTATAACAACACCAAAAATGCCGTTAACGGTGCTTTCCAAAGTGCGGGCGTTAAGAAGTCTCGTGACGTGTCAGCTGTTTTGGCTGACGGGAAGCCATTCTCAATTTTGCTATTGGGAACTGACACAGGTGAGTTGGGACGAACGGATAAGGGTCGTACCGATTCATTGATGTTGGTAACGGTTAACCCAAAGAAGGAAAAGGTAACCGTTATGTCATTGCCACGTGACTCCGTTATCGCACCGGTTGGATTTGAAAGTCAATTCCCACAAAAGTTGAACTCTGCGTATGAATTTGGGTCAGCTAAGACGACGATTAAGACGATTCAGGATTGGTTGAATGTGCCAATCGACTTCTACGCCCTTGTTAATATGGGCGCCCTAGAGAAGGTTGTTAATGAATTGGGCGGTATTGAGGTTAAGTCACCATTGACGTTTGATTATAACCCAGACACGGCGCACCAAGATCCAGGTAACCTATATGGCTTTACAGAAGGTTCATCTACTTACACGCACACTGGTGAAGATGGCGTGACGCACACGTACCACAAGATGAATGGTGCGGCAGCGTTGGCCTTCTCTCGTATGCGTTACGACGATCCGCGTGGAGACTACGGTCGTCAAGAACGTCAACGTTTGGTGCTTGAAGCTATCGTTGAAAAGGCTAAGAGCAACCCAACTAAGTTGATCAACGCGAAGTTCTTGAACACGATTTCTGATTCAACGAACACGGATTTGACCTTCGATGATATGTTGACAGTTGCTTCAAAGTACAGCAGTGCTGCGAAGAATATTAAGACTGATCACGCTCAAGGTGTTAGTGTTGACTTGACGTCAGGTTCATCAGAGTTGATTACAGCAGACGAAAAGCAACGTGTCACAAACGTGTTGCGTAAGTCACTTGGCTTGAAGGCAGCTGATACTGGTACGATGTTTGGTGGTGAAGTTAGCTCGGCTACGATTGCGGCTAATGGTTTGACATCATATGTCTATGACAGTTCTTCTGAGTCGTCTGATACGACTTCAGAATATGGCAGCACGACGGATGATGGTACCGGAACTTACGGAGCCGACTACTATTCATACGCACAATAATGATTATGAGAACGCATCTACTTGCAAAAGTAGGTGTGTTTTTTTGTATATTTTTAACGGTTAAACGTTTAACTGACGTTTTGTCAGGGGTTAACCGTTTAACAAGGGGGTTACTTTTGATACACTTAAGTTTGTTAAGTTGTTTTACATAAATACCCCTCAAGGAGAGTAGCGATGCTATTGTTAATGAACATCCTTGGAATTTTCGTATTCCTAGGGGTGGCATATTTATTTTCTCGTGATCGCAAGCACATCCACTGGCGTTCAGTTGGTGTGATCTTGGTCATCCAATTATTGTTGGCTTGGTTCTTCACGAGTTTCACGATTGGTCGAGACGCCGTCTTGGCTGCAGCTAATGGTTTCCAATGGTTGACCAGTGCGGCCTTTGACGGAATTTCATTCGCGTTGCCTGACTGGGTAAAGCCAGCATCAGGTTCAATGAACTTCGTCACGTCAGCTGTTTTGCCAATCATTGTTATCATTCCAATGTTTGATATTTTGACGTACCTTGGTGTTTTGCCATGGTTGGTTAAGTGGGTTGGTCGTGGTTTGTCATTTTTGACAGGTCAACCAAAGTTCGAGTCATTCTTCTCAGTTGAGATGATGTTCTTGGGAACGACGGAAGTGTTGGCCGTTTCTAAGCTCCAATTGCAACAAATGAATGCGAAGCGTAATTTGACGGTTGCCATGATGTCAATGAGTACGGTCACGGCAGCTATCGTGGGGTCATACGTCGGTATGATGCCTGGTCAATATGTGTTGACGGCGATTCCGTTGAACATTTTGAGCGCGATTATGATGACGACGATTTTGAACCCGGTTGAAGTGTCTGAAGAAGAAGACGTTATCGCAGTGTTGAACCACGAAGAAACATTGGATAACGGTAAGACGCAACGCCAACCATTCTTTGCTTTCTTGGGTGATTCTATCCAAGGTGCTGGTTTGGTCGCAGTTATTATCGTCGCAACGGTTATTGCCTTCGTTGGTTTGGCTGCGTTGATTGATAACTTGTTGTCATTGACGACGTTGCCATGGTTGTCATTGGAGAATATCTTCGGTGTCATCATGTTCCCATTCGCTTGGTTGCTAGGGTTTAATGCAAACGACGCCTTCCAAATCGCCCAATACATGGGAACGAAGCTTGTGACAAACGAATTCGTTGTCATGGGAGAAGTGTCAAAGGAAGTGCTACACCACACAGGAATGTTTGCTTCAGCTCACGCCCGTGCCGTGTTGACGGTCTTCGTCACGAGTTTTGCAAACTTCGGTACGTTGGGTATGATTATCGGATCATACAAGAGTTTGGTTAACCGCGAAAAGGCTGATTTGATCGCAGCCAATGTGCCATTGATCTTGGTTTCAGGTATCTTGGTATCATTGATGTCAGCTGCAATGGTTGGTTTGTTCAGTTGGTAAGATAGCTATATAAAAAACGCCGGTTAGGATTTGCGTCCTAGCCGGCGTTTTATTTTATTAAATTTCGTCGTCGTAACGGTGTGGTGTTACGTCTTTACGATCATCATTATCGCGGTACTCGTAGCGATCGTAGTTTGATGGTTCAGGCATAACTACTGCCGCAATGATGTACAAAATCACCATTGGGAAGATGCCAGTGAATACAACAGCCGCCGCGAAGATAATACGTAGTAGTGTGGCGTCGATTGAGAAATACTCAGCGAAACCACCAAGGACACCGCTCATGACCTTGTCACGAGACTTCGTTAATTGCTTTTTTGCCATAATAGATACCCCTCCGAAATGCTATTAGAACTGGTTGCACGGCGTTTGCCTTTACAACGTTAACATTCTTTCTTATACTGAGAGTATATTATATGAGTTATAGTATTGTAAAGGAAAATGAATTATGGCGATGCAATTATCCAGTGATTTGATGGATGGGTTAGTATTGGCATTGCTTTCTGATGAAGATTTATACGGCTATGCGTTGACGAAACAGGTGCAAGAGCGTTTTGCAGTTTCCGAATCAACGATGTATCCAGTCTTGCGACGTCTAAAGTCTAAGGGTTGGGTGACGACGTACGATGAACCTTTTGAAGGACGTAATCGTCGATATTATAAAATTTCCGATGAAGGGCGCTCTGAAATGGTACGAATCCAAGACGAGTGGCGGACCTTTAGCGGTAATGTTAATGAAATTATGATGGCGGAGAGGGGAGACAATGGAGAATAACATTTACTTCACACAACTGCGCGGACATTTGTTTGGTCTGACAGAAGATGAACGAGATGATGTCCTTGCATTTTATCGTGAGTACGCAGCGGATGCGGGGCTTAGTGGCGAAAAGCTAATTGCTGAGTTCGGTACACCCAAGCAATTGGCTCGCCGTGTCTTAGTGGATTATTCAATCCGCTACGATGATGTGGCTGATCAAGAAGCGCCAGACGAAGGTAGTTCGGCAACGAAGCAATTCAAGTCACGCATTCAGCGTCAACTAAACCTCTTGTGGGTGGTTATTGTTGGCTTGGTGACGTCAGTTGTTTGGATTCCAGCCATTATTGCCATTTTGTTGGGCTTGTTCGGTGTTGTCTTGGTAGCTGTGGCAGTGATTATTATTTTGCTGTGGTTGCTCTTCACGGGTCTCTTCCAAGTCGTTGGTGCACTTGCGATTGCCGGACAAAGCTGGCAGACAGCCTTGTTCCAAGGTGGCTTGGGCTTGATTTGGATTGGCCTGCAATTCATCGCCTGGCCAATTGGTTTTGTGGTTGTTCGAACGGTGTTCCGTGCCTTGATGAACTTTGTTAAGTATATCGGCCGTCGCTTTACGCGTAAGCCACAAGGAGGTGCAAAGCATGCCTAAGATGTTACGCGTTATCATTATCGGTTTTGCCGTTGCTGCCCTTGGTATCATGTTGTCAGTGATTGGTTACGTCAATGGTGGTCAAAACAGCTTGGTTTGGCGTGATGGCCATTTTGTGTTGCCACAAGAGAAAGCCATTAATCAGAAATTCGATACAATCAAGACGATTGACGCCACTGCGGTTGAATTAGATATTCACGTTGTCGCGACTGATAAGGATGAGTATCGAGTGAAGGGAACGGTTGGGGATGCCACGCAGCTTAGCCTCACGGATGAGGATGGGGCGTTGCACATTCGTTATACCGGGACACAAAAAGATAAGTACCGGGTTGGGTTTAATAAGCGCGTTGAACACGTTTTGACGGTTTATGTGCCAAAGAAGACGACGATGAAGTATGTCCACATTCGTAACTATTCCGGTTCATCATCACTACATGATATTGAGACGAAGAATTTGACGTTGAATAATACGTACGGTTTGGTGACCCTTAGTGGTGTGAAGTCGCCTGAAACGACGATGAATCTAGCTGATTCACAATTCTCAGCCAAGCAAGCAACACTCGGTAAGGCATTCGTTTCTGCGTCTGATACCGATATGCAATTGAAGGATATTGTGATGAATGACGGCGTTGTGCAGCTGAACTCTGGTAATCTAACCGTCCAAAACGCGCAATTGACTGGTGTGAATGCCTGGACGTTGCGCGAGGGTAATTTGGATGTGACGAACATGCCAGTCCCTGGTTTGCAGATTCAATCTAACAATGGCGACATTAAGATTCAAGGCAACCGCTTTGTTGGTAGTTACAGCCGCGATGAGTCAGCGACCGATCGTCTGAACGTTGTGACGACCGATGGCGATACTATTTTCAATTAATCAGTAAAGAAGTCCCTAAGAGATTAGGTGATTCTAGGTTGGTTTGGTAAAGTAGTACTGTTGATATTTAAAAATAAGGAGCAGCATATGCTTGATTTGTTGAAGTCTCTTGTGATCGGTATTGTCGAAGGATTGACTGAATTCTTGCCAGTATCATCAACAGGGCACATTATTATTGCTGAATCATTGATGAACATTCCCGGTGGTTCAGTTTGGACGAAGAGTTTTACAGCGATGTTTGACTACGCTATCCAATTGGGTGCTATTTTCGCAGTTATCCAATTGTACTTCCACAAGTTGAACCCATTTGCACCATCAAAGTCTACGGTTGAGAAGAAGCAAACGTGGACGTTGTGGTTCAAGGTTATCGTCGGGGTTTTGCCTGCCGTTGTGGCTGGTTTGGCCCTTAACGATTACATGGATGCACACTGGTTGAACGCTTGGGTTGTGGCATCTATGTTGATCATTTACGGTATTTTGTTCATCGTCGTTGAGCGTTACTTGGCTAACAAGAATGCTTGGTTGACGGATTTGAACACAATGACATTCAAGATGGCCTTGTTCATTGGTTTGTTCCAAGTGCTTTCAATCGTGCCTGGAACATCACGTTCAGGTGCAACCATCTTGGGAGCCTTGATTTTGGGAGCGTCACGATTCGTGGCTGCTGAGTTCTCATTCTTTATGAGTATTCCGGTTATGTTTGGTGTGACAATCTTGAAGGTTGGTAAGTACCTCCTTGATGGTGGTAGCTTCACAGGCGCACAAGCTGGTGTTATGGCAGTTGGATTCATCGTGTCATGGATTGTGGCTTACTTTGCCATTAAGGTGATGATGAACTACATCAAGAATAATGACTTCAAGGTCTTTGGGTACTACCGAATTGTTATTGGTATTGTTGTCTTGGCCTTGGGAGCAGCTGGCATGCTTACAATGCACTAAAATAGTAAACTAAAACGCCTTGGATTTTTGAATCCAAGGCGTTTTTTTAGTGTTGACGATAACGCTTTACTTGGCGGACCACCACTTCAGATAGGACGAAGCCAACTGCTAACGCGACGGCAATCGTCAGGGTTGTGATGACACCTTCTTGTGCGAGACTGTAATGCCCGAGTGAAAAGTTCTTCATCGCCAAGTAGATAGTACCACCGGGCACTAGTGAGACTAGGCTGGGGATGTAAATCATGTTGACTGGTACGCGATATTTAACGGCGAAGATATTTCCGAGTAAGCCAATAATAATTGCCGCAATCATATTGGCAATAAAGACGCTACTTTGTACGTAACCATAGGCGATGTATCCGCTCCAGGCCAGCGCGCCAGTTAAACCAGCAACTGGTAATGCTCGCCGGGGGATGTTCGTGATGATGCCGAATCCAACTGTCGAAACGAAGCTAATCAGAAAGTGAATGATCAATTGCATTGTGATTACCTCCTATAATGACGTGCCAAAATGGACGAGGGTAGCGGCTAAGACGACACCACCACCAATTGCGGCCGCGATTAATAAGGCATCTAGTGCGCGCACTGTACCAGAAATCATGTGGCCGGCCATAATCTCGCGTAATGAATTTGTGAGCGCGGCACCAGGAACCAACGGCATGACAGAGCTTACGATGATGTTTTCCGCATTTGTACCAAGGTGAGCGGCAATTAATAGCCAGGCCAACAGTGAAATTGTAAAACCACCCGCAACTTCCTTGGCATAAGGGGTCGCAGTTGCTTTGCGTCCGACGTATTGTGCAACTAGATAGCCGGCAATACCGACGAAGAAGGCAAGGGCTAAATCAGGCCAGGTTGCTTTGAAAACCAACATTGGTGCGACGGATACTAACCCGGCACCGATAATCTTAGTCGGCCAGTTAAAATCAATCGCGTATTCATCAATGGCGTTAACTTGTCGCGTGACATCATCGAAATTAACATCGCCAGCCACGAATTGGCGTGAGAGATGATTAATTTCATCAACCTTTTGCAAGTTAAAGCTCCCAAGTTTTGTTTTGGTTAGTTGGGTGGTTGGTTGATCAGCCAGTGACACGAAGACTGCTGTTAGTGTGACGTAGCAAGATACGTTGACACCGGCCGTCTTGCCGATGATTTCAACAGTCTCTTCGATGCGGGGCGTTTCCGCGCCGCTTTCTAGTAAGATGCGTCCAGCCTGCGCACAGGTCTGTAAAACGCGTTGTTCATAAGTGTTCATGGTTTCGCACTTCCCCAAAGTGTTTTAGTCTTGTCTTGATTTTACTGGAAAAAAGCGCAAAACAAAACCGCCTATGTTGGTTAGGCATAGGCGGTTTCGGAGTCTAGTCCGAAGACGACTCTTTTTCCTAACGATACGTTGGTTAGGCGTATCGTTACCATAGGTGGTTAATCCATGGTAAATAGGTATTCTTAAGGAGTAGGTTGTAGGTTGGTTAGACCTACATACCGAGCTGGTTAGACTCGGCGATATGAGTAAGTTGCTGTCTCAAATGTTAAATGGAAACGTTTTCCTCTTTAACAAATATTATAATAACGCGCAAAAATGAATTATACAATAAATAACTCTTAACTTTTTCCTTTATTTCGGATAATTTTTCTGCTGAAGTGCTTCAAAATGGCTTTCTTATCGCGTTTTGAAGGGAAAAGTTCTTCCAAACTTGCTGTGACAATTGTACCAATCAGGGCAGCCATGGCAATGAAATTGATCCACAGCAAGACGATAATGGCTGAACTAAGTGCTTGGTAAAAAGTGTAGGCCTGTGAAGCGAGGTTCACGTACCACCCGAAAATCTTTGTTAGCCACAACACGAGGGCAACTTGAATGGTCGTGCCAGTCAAAGCCCATTGTAAACGAGGCTTTTTAACCGGTAACACCCAATTAAAGAGGGCAGCGCCAATGAACAAACCAGTAGCGACAACCGGTAGCTTGGCCGACTCAATTTGGCGGACGATGTGGCTACTGATTGGCAATGCTTCGAGGATGTTCGATCCAACTGAGGCAATCAAAATGAGGACACCCATAATACCAAGTACTAAAATCATCCACGCCATTGAAATAAAGCGGTCGATGATGGCGATGTTCTTTGGTTGCACGCCGTAGATGCCGTTTTGAGCAGTACGGATTGAGGCGACCACACGTGAGAGTGACCAAAGCGTAATCACAATTGATGCAGACAATACACCAACCCCGTTGTGGCCGAGGATTGACTCGATGATTGGTCTTACGAACCCGTAAACAGATTTTGGCACGGCCCACTGTACGTAACTAAGGGCTGTTGTAATTGTGAGCCCGAAGTACGGCAAGAGGGTTGCGATAATGATAATCGCTGGGAAAATCGACAATAGGCCAAAGTAAGCAACCGAAGAACTAGCCGTTACGATATCGACACGCATCGAAACGTCAATGATGGTTTTTACATAGCGGTTATTGAAGATGGCATGTAGTGCTTTTTTCAAATTCGGTTACTCCTTTCGGCACTGATAGTATTTATTTTAACAAAATAAACCGGTATCAGTTAGTTCTGATACCGGTTTTGTTACTTGTAATTAGTGTTGAATCATCGCACCGTGTGGAACTGCACCAGTTGCAGAATCCTTAGCGCTTTGGTGGAGCATGCTTTCAATCTCTTCAAGTGAGCGGCCGCGTGTTTCGAAGACGAAGTGCTTTACGAATAATGAACCAAGCACACACATAACAGCGAAGGCACCGAAGATAATTGGCATTGAGAAGTGTTCCAACAAGACAGGGAACATCAATGACACAAGCAAGTTTGCACCCCAGTTAATCAATGATGAGAAGCCAACGCCGACACCACGGACAGACAATGGGAAGACTTCACCAATCATGGTCCACATGATTGGACCCCAAGTTGCGCAGAAGAAGATGAGGTAGAAGGCCATTGCGACGATTGTGACGTATGACATGATACCTGTAACAGATAGGCTAGTTAAGATAGACAAAGCAATCAATGAAACGGCCATACCGAAGCCACCAATCAATAGCCATTCCTTGCGGCCACGAGTTTCCATTACACGAACAGCCCAGGCAGTAATCAAAACGTTAACGGTTCCAAGACCGACAGTTCCCATTAGTGAGGCGCTATCACCCATGCCGATAGTCTTAAAAATAGTTGGGGCATAGTACAAAACCGTATTGATACCCATGAATTGTTGGAAGATAGCCATACCGACACCGATAATCAATGCAGGACGAACGAACTTTGAGAACAATTCCTTGAAACCGCCAAGCTTGACGTCTTCAGCGTTTTCCATTTCGGCCAATTCAGCCTTAGCTTCTTCAGGTGTGCGAAGCATGTTCAAAACTTGCAACGCTTCATCAAACTTCTTAATGCGACCTAGATAACGAGGTGACTCAGGCAAGAAAATACCACCGATGAAGAGGATTGCTGATGGTAGGGCCGCGAAGCCAAGCATCCAACGCCATGACACGGTGTGTGCTAGGCCAGAGAAGCCAAGGTTAACCAAGTAAGCCATCAAAATACCCGTCATAACCATCAATTGGTTAAGTGAGGTTAGTGATCCACGCATTTTAGCGGGCGCAACTTCGGCTAAGTAGGTTGGCACAAGGGCTGAGGCACCACCAACGGCTACACCAAGAACGACACGGCTAGCAACCAAAACGCCAAAGTCAGGTGAAAAGGCTGAACCTAGTGATCCAATGAAGAAGATGAGGGCTGCAACCATTACCATCTTCTTACGACCAAAGCGGTCTGAAAGAGGACCGATTGACATGGCACCAATCATGGCACCAAGCAAAACTGATGAGACCACAATTCCTTCTTCCAAGGCGTTTAGGCCAAGAGTACGTTGTACATAGAGAATGGCACCTGAGATAACCCCAGTGTCATAACCGAATAGGAGACCACCTAGGGCTCCGAAAAAATAAATTAAACGAGGTGAGATTTTACGCATGATTTGCATACTCGCTTTCTAAAGGATAATTTCTAGATTAACGTTACGTTTTTCACTTTTTATGAAAACGGTAACAACTCAGTCAACATAAACAACTATACGCTTACTAAAAGGAATTGTTAAGTGAATTTGTTATTGTTTTCACAAAAATGTGTGCGAATTACGCCACATATTATGTCTGATGAAGGGCGAAGCAACGCAAAAAAACGCCTAACAGAAAACTGTTAGGCGTTTTGGTTATTCAGATATTAGCCGAAGCGTGATTCTGAAGCTTCCCATGAGTATGATCCGTCTTCAAGTTGCTTGTCGCCAAGTTCCTTGTAGTCGAAGTAGTCGAATTCAGCAGTAGTGTCGTAACCTGAGTAGTCGACAGCTGCCAAACCAACGTAAGCACCCGTGAAGAATCCACCGTATGATTGTACAACGTAGTCATCTGACAAGACTGCGGCGTCCAATACAACTGGTACTTCAGTCCAGTCAGTACCGTTGAATGAGTACTCGTACGTGTATGATTCCTTACGAACCTTCGTCTTGAACCATACGTATTCAGTACCTTCAGGGATTACGATAGCATCGTCCTTCAAGTATGACGTGTAAGTTCCGTTACGTTGTCCACCCTTGTTCTCGGCAACTTCGATTACGCTTTGACCTTCGTCGTTCTTCGTAATGAAGATCCATGACCAGTGTGAGTGGTTGTAGTAGTTCGTCAAACCAGCCATTGATTGGTATGAGAATGGGTTGAACTTAACCTTAGTTTCAGCATCAAAGTAGAATGCTTGCCAACGACGAGCAATCAATGACAAGTCGTGGTAGTTAACCAATGATCCGCGACCGATCAACTTCAATGAACCATCACCAGTTGAACCGAACTCTTCTGAGAATGGTACACGCAACGTGTTCCAGTTCATGTCCAACTTAGCGTCAGTAAACTCATCGTGTTGTGAGTGGTCAGCAGGAGCTTCAGTCAAGATAGCATCCTTAGGAGCTTCAACGAACGTTTGTCCACCGTGTCCACCAACAACGCGTGGCCAACCAGCTTCGTCCCATTCAACCTTTTGGATTGACGTCTCACGTCCCAAAGTTGACCATCCACGTGGGTCAGTTGATGACTCAGTCTCGTGGTTCCATGGACGAGCAGTCAATGATGCGTAGTACCACTCACCACCTGGTGTGTCGACCAATGCACCGTGACCTTGCTTTTGCAAGTAAGTGTATGGCGTGTCGAAGTTCGTCAAGAATGGACCATCAGGCTCAACAACGAATGACTTCTCATCCAAGCTCTTTGAACGAGCAACAACTTCTTGGTGAGTGAAGACAGTTCCACCTTCAGCAGCGAATAGGTAGTATTCACCGTTGATCTTGTACAAGTGAGGACCTTCAACCAACTTAACGTCAGTTCCTTCGAAGATCGTGCGAGCCGTTTCTGGCTTCAACTTCATCGTATCAGTATCAAATTCAGTCAACGTAATACCATCAAATGGGTGGTGGTATTCACGGTGATCCCAAGTTTGTTGTACCAAGTACTTGCGACCGTCTTCATCGTGGAACAATGAAGCGTCGAAACCAACTCCGTTAACACGGATAGGTGCTGACCAAGGACCTTCGATGTTCTCGGCAGTCGTCAAGTAGTTCGTCATATCCTTGAAGGCACCGTCAGTGATCTTAACGTCAGTGTAGATCAACCAGAACTTGCCGTCTGCGTATGACAAGTCTGGGGCCCAGATACCACCTGATGAAGGGTTACCCTTCATGTCCAAAAGTTCAACAGTATCAAGAACGTTCGTTACCAAGTTCCAGTGAACCATGTCCTTTGATGCGTGAATGCGGACACCAGGGAACCATTCGAAAGTTGACGTTGCAATGTAGTACGTGTCTTCAACACGGATGATTGATGGATCTGAGTTGAATCCAGGCAATACAGGATTTTGAATTTGCATTGTGAGATGCTCCTTGTGAGATATAGTGTGTATGTGTCCCGATACGTGTGAGAGTCGGGCAAGCAACGCAGTTCGTGAGATGCGCTGTATAAAAGTCTTAATCATTGATTGACACTTTTATACAGCGGACGTTAATCGTAATGTTAATGTCTGAACAACTCCGTGAAAACGTTACCATTTACTTTGTAGTCATAATATAACACAGTTAGTTTGCTAAGACAACCAACTATATTGAACGACACTTCACAAACTGTGAATTAAGGCGCGTTGCAGCTAGTTATTCGCAAGATATGATAATGATGCGAGACTTTCTTCCTATATAATGAGAACTATTATAATCCTGTTACCTTAGAAACGATGATTAATCTTAGAAAACGGATAGAACAGATCTATCCGCAATAATGACCCAAATATAACGGCTAGTTTTGTTTTCAGGAGCCGATACACTTACATAATCCCAGCGGAGAGATTGTTACAAAATGAACTAATGTGTTAGCGTTTTCAAAACCTATTATGTTGCGATGTGCCGTATTTGGTACACGTTACATGTGAATGGCAAAACTAATTTTCCTAAGTTGGTTGCGCACAAAAACCAACTGTGTTATTGTTAGCTTGTTGAAAAATGAATGCGATTTCATTTTGAAGTTATTTTGTCTTTTATTAAGAAGGGGTTAGAGTTTATGGCTGCTGATGTCAAAAACAACGAGTACGCCAAGTTAACGACCGCAGAACGTGTCGGATATGGACTTGGTGATTTCGCTCAAAACTTGGTTTTCGGAACTGTTGGTGGTTTCCTAGCGGTTTACATGCTACAAATCAACGCACTTCCTGCATTTATGGGAACGACATTGTTCCTTTTGGTTCGTGCACTTAACGCTGTTACTGATCCATTGATTGGTACGTTCGTTGACAAGCACATGTTCAAGGGTGGCGACAAGTACCGTCCTTGGTTGATGATTGCCGGTGTGCCATTGATGATTATGGCTGCCTTGCAATTCTTCCCAGCTTCATGGGCTTACCAAAACGCTTGGTGGGCAGGTATCTCATATGCTTTGACGGCTGTGATTTACTCATTCGTTAACATTCCTTACGGATCATTGAACGCTTCAATGACGCGTGACCCAGACGAAATTGACAAGTTGACGTCAACTCGTATGATGTTGGCCAACATTGCCAACTTGTTGGTTTACACGTTGTTCCCAATGTTGCTTCAAATGGCTGCACCTGCTGCCCGCGAAATGAAGGACACTGGATTGTTCGGTTTGAAGTTGGAAATGGGTGACTACTTGGCTCGTTCAGCTGGACCTGCTTGGTTCCGCACTTGGGCTATCTACGGTGCAATCGGTGCCGTAGCCTTGGTTATCACGTACTTCGTAACGAAGGAACGTATCAAGACGACTAAGGAAGCTTCAGAAGATGTTAAGGTTGCTGACTTGTGGTTGTCATTTAAGGCAAACAAGCCATTGCAAATCTTGGCATTGTTCTTCTTCTTGTCATTCTTGTTGATGTTCTTCCAAAACACTGTGTTCTCATTGTTCGTTCAATTTAACACGGGTCACTCAGAGTGGATGGGTGCCATCGGTTTGATCGCTTCAATCCCTGGTATCTTCTTCCCAGCTCTATGGCCAAAGTTCCGTAACGTATTCGGAAAGAAGGGATTCTTCTACTTCTTCTTCGGAATGTTCATCGTTGGAACGTTGTTGTTGTGGGTATGGACTTGGAAGGGTATGCACGACAACTTGGCATTGGCCTACGTTGCTCGTTTCATCCACCAATTCGGTATCACGTCAGCTACTGGATTCATGTGGGCTTTGGTTCCTGAAGTTGTTAACCACGGTGAGTTGGTAACTGGAAAGCGTGAAGCTGGACAAATCAACGCCATCATGGGATTGGCCTTCAAGTTTGGTATTACGATTGCCTCATTCGCTATGACTGTTATCGGTGTATTCGGATACAAGTCAGGTGCAACGGTGCAAACGGCTGCCGCACAACAAGGTATCAACGTTGCCATGGTATGGATTCCTATCGTGCTTGCTTTGGTTGCAATGTTCGTTATGGCTCGTTACCCATTGACTGAAATGGCAGTTAAGGAAAACAACGAGAAGCTTGACGCACGTCGCGCAAACATCATTGATTCAGAATTGTAATTCATGACAATTTAAGCAGTTGCGGTAAACCGTAACTGGATGATCAAAATAGGTATAGGTCTTCAACGGCTTATACCTGTTTTTCGTTTAGTTGCCCGATAAAATTGTCTAGGTGTTTAGATTTGTCAAAAAGTATTGCCAGATTAGCCACTTTTTTCGATTAAAATAAAGGGTGTTTCATTGAGGGGTAGTAAAAACCTGTATAATAATTTAGACAAAATAAAAAAATAACGACGATTAAAACCTATCTATATGGTATAAATAGGTTTTATCTTGAATTACTCAAAGTGGGTTTTAAGTTGCAGAAGGAGAAAGAATGGTTTCGAAAGTAGACCAAGATGCGATGCGCGACACGAACCGTAAACTGATGTTGCAAGCATTGTTTAATGCCCAGCAAACATCACGTAGCGAAATTGCAGAACAGATTGCTTTACATAAATCGACCGTCACGACAATTTATCGTGATGTCGAAGCAGATGGTTATATAGAAGAATTAGGTGAAGGAACCGTTTCGAAAGCTGGTGGACGCAAGCCAAAGCTGATTCGCTTCAATCGTCACTATGGCTACATTGTTTCATTTGACTTGGGACGTAATCACCTCCGTTACTTGGTAGCACGCATTACGGGTGAAGTTATTTCACGTGGGCAAATGACGGTGTTGGGGATGCGTTATGCTGATTACAAGCGTGCGATGCTTTCTTATGTTGCGCAGCTAGGTGATATGCAAACGGATCATGGCTTAATCGGAATTGGGGTTGCCATTCACGGTGTTGTCGAGGATAACAAGGTACGCTACACGCCGTTCCATACCGAATTGGTAAATGAAGATTTGGCCAAGGATTTGGAAGAGGCATTACACGTACCCGTTATACTAGAAAACGAAGCCAACTTGGCTGCTGTATATTTGCGTGATTATCATGACTACGATGCAGCTGAAACGTTCCAAAACTTTACCGTTGTGAATATCCACAACGGTATTGGAGCCGGAATTATTCAAAATGGTCGCTTGTTCCGAGGGTTACATGGTGAAGCCGGAGAAATTGGACGCCAAGTTGTCTTAAACAATGATCAACTTGCTAAGGGTGAGTTCGATAACACAATTCATATTGAAGATTTGTACGCTGAAGATGCGATGTTAATCCGCTTGGGAGCGCTAAAAGGGCAAGAAGAAATTACCCGTGAAGATTTTCTTTCTCTATATATGGGTGGCGATGCAGATGCCAAAGCATTGATTGATGAATGGGTTCATGCAATCTGTCGAACAATCTATAACTTGGCACAGTACGCAGCGCCGGAAGCGGTGTTTGTTCACTCACGCTTCATTGCGGGGACGCCAGAGTTGCTTGATTACCTTTTAGAGACGTATCGTAAGATCGAACCTGAGTCAGCAACGCCATTGTACTTTGCTAAGAAGTCAGTTAATCGCGCGACACTTTCTGGTGGTGTTGCCATGGTAACGCGTTCTTTGCTTGATATGATGGGCTACGAGTTGAACTTCGCGCTAGAAGAAGAAGATGCAGCCGAATCTAATTAGTTGTAAAAATTGCACAAATACGCTAATGAAAGCGTATTCAAAAATTAGAGTTTTTATAATTTTAAACGCCTAAACGCCCATGTTTAGGCGTTTTTGTTATGTTTTTGAACGAATTGCGAAATTAATCACATACAAACGCTTGCATTCTGTGAATAGGTACCCTATAATAAATCTCGTAAGTTAGTTGATTGCTTAAACCAACTAACCAAAGCCAACCGGCTTTGATGATTAAAACAGATGATTTAAGAATTTTGGAGGATGACATAATGTCAGAATTGTTCGACTTTCCTAAGGTAGAATTTATCGGCGGAGCAAAGGGATTGAACTTTGAAGCATCAAAGGGATACAACTTCTACAACCCAGAAGAGGTTTTCACTATCAACGGTGAGACTAAGACGATGAAGGACTGGATGAAGTTCTCAGTTGCTTACTGGCACACGATGGACCAACGCATGGTTGATCCATTTGGTGAAGGTACTGCCGAGCGTCCATGGGACGTTAACGGTGTTGACGACATGACTGACTTGGACCACGCAATCGCTAAGGTTGACTACATGTTCGAGTTCATGGACAAGTTGGGTGTTGAATACTTCGCATTCCACGATCGTGACTTGGCTCCTGAAGGTAACACTTTGGCAGAGACGAACGCTAACTTGGACGCCGTTGTTGACCGCATCGAAGAAAAGATGAAGGAAACTGGCAAGAAGTTGTTGTGGAACACTTCATCATTGTTCACTAACAAGCGTTTCATGGCTGGTGGAGCTACTACGCCATTTGCTGACGTATTTGCTTACGCAGCAGCACAAGTTAAGCACTCATTGGAAATCGCTAAGCGTTTGAACTCAGAATCATACGTATTCTGGGGTGGTCGTGAAGGTTACGAGTCATTGTTGAACACTGACACGAAGCGTGAGTTGGACCACATCGCTAAGTTCTTCAAGTTGGCTAAGTTGTACGCTAACGAAATTGGCTACACTGGTCAATTCTTGTTGGAGCCTAAGCCAAAGGAGCCAACTGCTCACCAATACGACACTGACGTACAAACTACTATCGCCTTCTTGAAGACGTACGGTTTGGAAAACGACTTCAAGTTGAACTTGGAAGGTAACCACGCTTACTTGGCTGGTCACACTTACGAGCACGAAGCACGTTTTGCACGTGAAGCTGGTATGTTGGGTTCATTGGACGCCAACATGGGTGACAAGCAAACTGGTTGGGACATCGACGAATTCCCTAACGACATCTACGAAGCTACTTTGGTTATGTACGAGTTCATCAAGAACGGTGGATTGCCAACTGGTGGTTTGAACTTTGACTCAAAGGTTCGCCGTGCTTCATTCAAGATGGATGACTTGTTCTACGCACACATGGCCGGTATGGACGTTTACGCTGCTGGATTCCGTGTTGCTATGAAGATGATCGAAGACAACTTCTTGGAGAACATCTACAAGGAGCGTTACTCATCATTCGATTCAGGTATCGGTGCTGACTTCGAAAACGACAAGGCTTCATTCGCTGACTTCGAAGCTTACATCTTGAACAAGACGAACGACGAGATCTTCTCAACGATCCAATCAGGACGTTTGGAAGCTATCAAGGCTACGTTGAACAACTACATCTACTCAGTTTTGGGTTCAACTTTCTCAAAGTAATCCCAACCGAATAGGTTCCTGGTAAGAAAAGGCTTACGCTAATGCAAAATTAGCACCGCCATGTCGACTCCTTTTGAAATAATGGTCGATATAGCATCTCTCAATCTCAAAAAATCTCAAAAATAATCTCAACAAAAGCGATGTGAGTGCCTATCTCACACTCACATTGCAACAAACATAACAGTAGGGCCAATCCCTACGGCGACGAGGGCTGGGCCATTAAATTAGCCCAGCCCTCGTTGTATACATAACAAAGAAAGAGGACATAAACATGAGCGAAGTCGTATTGGGTGTTGACCTAGGAACGTCATCAGTTAAGATCTCAGCTGTTGATCGTCAAGGAAACATCGTTGCACAACAATCATATGATTACCCACTATCACAACCAAAGCCAGGATACAGCGAGCAAAACCCAGAAGATTGGGTTAACGGTACGACTGTAGCCATCGTACGTTTGATTTTGGATGACGGCATCAAGCCTGAAGACATTGCTGGTATTTCATACTCAGGTCAAATGCACGGTTTGGTTTTGTTGGATGACAACAACCAAGTTTTGCGTCCAGCAATCTTGTGGAACGATACTCGTACTACGCCACAAACTAAGGAAATCGCTGAGAAGATGGGTCAAGAATTCATCGACATCACGCGTAACAAGGCTTTGGAAGGATTTACTTTGCCAAAGATCTTGTGGGTTAAGGAAAACGAGCCAGAAATCTTCTCACAAGCTTCTTCATTCGTAACGCCTAAGGATTACGTGCGTTACCGTATGACTGGTAAGTTGGCTATGGAAATTTCTGATGCCGCTGGTACGGTTGCAATGGACGTTGCTAACCGCACTTGGTCAAAGGAAGTTCAAGAAGCCTTTGGTTTGAAGCCAGAATTCTTCCCTGAGATTATCGAAGGACCAGAATTTGCTGGAACTATCTCACCAAAGTACGCTGCCTTCTCAGGCTTGACGACTGAGACTAAGGTATTTGGTGGAGCAGCCGACAACGCTGCTGGTGCCATCGGATCTGCAATTTTGCAACCTAACATGGTGATGTCATCAATCGGTACGTCAGGTGTTGTTTTGAAGTACGAAGACAACGCAGATGCTGACTACAAGGGTAAGGTTCACTTCTTCAACCACGCTATCCCTGGTAAGTTCTACTCAATGGGTGTTACTTTGGCCGCTGGATACGCTTTGTCATGGTTCAAGAAGACGTTTGCTGCTGATGAAGACTTCACGGCGATGGTTGAATCAGCTGGTAAGTCAACGGTTGGGGCTAACGGTTTGTTGTTCACGCCATACTTGGTAGGTGAGCGTACACCATACGCTGACGGTGACATCCGTGCTTCATGGACTGGTATCGACGGAACGCACAAGAAGTCTGACTTCGTTCGTTCAGTTTTGGAAGGAATTATCTTCTCATTCAAGGACATCTTTGATATCTACGAAGAAGCTGGTACTGACTTCGATACTGTTGTTGCCATCGGTGGTGGTGCTAAGTCACCATTGTGGTTGCAAATCCAAGCTGACATCTTCAACAAGAAGGTTGTTTCATTGAAGAACGAGCAAGGACCTGGAATGGGTGCCGCAATCTTGGCCGCTACTGGTTTGGGTTGGTTCGACACTGTTCAAGACGCTGCTGCTGCATGGAACTCATTTGACAAGGAATACTTGCCAGATGCAGATCGCGCTGCACGTTACGCAGAAATCCACGCTATCTACAAGCAAGTTTACGGCGCAACTGCTGAAATCTCACACGAGTTGTTGGCATTCCGTCGTTCAGCTAAGTAATTAAAATAGAAAGGGACGATACAGCGATGTATCGTCCCTTTTTTGCTGGTCGTTCACAAAAACGCCACACTGTTTAAAAAAACATTGTTGCAAACGGTGGAAGATGTTTTTTGAAGAGATTAAGTGATAATCTGAGATTAATAATTAAGTACAGTAAGGAAATGAACACCATGGAAACAAAGCAACCGCAACAATACAAGTTTTGGCTACTCGTTATTTTGGGATATATTGTTTTGTTTGTTATTGGCTTCTATTCACCAATTGTTTTGGATCGTGTGAGTGGTGGTTCACATAACGAAACAACGAAGACAGCCACAACGAGTTCAGAAAGTTCTATCGATGAAGCAGGCACAACACCAAACGACTCTGTTGATACGGCAGATGAGGAAGTTGCGTCTGAGTCTGAATCAACCGTAGCCGAGGATTATGCCGAAACGGCAAGTGAACCAGCTGCAACAAGTGAGGCAGAAGCATCAAGTGAAGCTGAGCCAGCGTCTGAGAGTTCATCAACAAGTGCTGCAACGCAATTGACAGTGCCTCAAGGAACGACAGCTTATTCAATTGCTAAGCAACATGGCCTAACAGTGGCTGAGTTGCAACAAATGAACCCATCAATTAATATGGATGCCCTGCAAGCTGGCGAAACAATTGTCGTTAGCCACTAAGAACTATTGCTCGGAGCCTTGTGCTTCGGGCTTTTTTGTTGAAATTGAAACTTAAGGAAAGTTTTACTTACGAAGAATTTATTTTTGTGCTTCAATAGTACAAGTGTTCAAAAAAGGAGTGAGAAAATGACAGAAAAAGTTTCACCACGAGTCGTTTGGTCGATTGTTGCGACTGCGATTCTAGGGTTTGTCGGTATTTTGACGGAAACGTCAATGAACGTGACGTTCCCGGATTTGATTAAGCAATTTAATGTTCCAATGGGAACAGTGCAATGGCTAACAACAGCCTATTTGTTGATTGTGGCTTTGATGATGACGACATCAGCTTATCTAAAGGCGGTGATGAGTCCACGCAAGATTTTTATTTTGGGTATGATTTCATTTGTTATCGGTGATATTATTTCCATCTTTGCCCCAAGTTTCTGGCCGTTGTTGATTGGTCGACTCATCATGGCCGTTGGAACCGGAATTGCGTTGCCATTGGTCTTTAACGTAATCTTGATGAGTATTCCGCCAATGCAACTCGGTAAGTACATGGGCTTCGGTGGCTTGATTTTGTCACTGGCGCCCGCGCTTGGCCCAGTGTACGGTGGTTTGGTGACTTATTGGCTTGGCTGGCGTGCCATCTTCGTGATTGTGTTGCCAATTATGCTGATTAGTTTGGTGATGGGATGGCGCACGTTGCCAAGTGAACACCAAGCTGAAGCGGCTAGTTTTGATTGGTGGCAATTCATTGTTTTGGGTGTGTCATTGACGACGGCCTTGTTGGCGCTTGGCGAATTGGAGTCTGGTAAGATTTCAGCCACGATTATTGTATTGGCAGTGATTGCGATTGTCGCAATGGTGCTCTTCATTCGGATTGCTGGTAAGTCAACGAAGAAGCTGTTGAACTTGTCGGTGTTCAAGAGCAAGGGAATGGTCTTTGCGTTGCTAATTTACGCAACGTCACAAGCGATTAACTTAGCTGTGAACTTCGCAATTCCGCAATATGCGCAATTGACGTTGGGTGCAACGACAATGGTTGCTGGTGCAGTATTGATGCCGGGATCATTGTTAGGATCAATCTCATCACCAATGTACGGAGCGTTTTATGATCGTGCTGGTGCGACAAAGCCGTTGACGATTGGTTCAATTAGTTTCTTTGTTGTCATGGTTATTTTTTCAATCATGGCACCATCAATTACATCAATTGGTTTAACGGTCATGTACGCGTTGTTCACGTTGGGTCGTAATTTGGCGTTCAATACATCAATGACGGCGGGTGTTGCCGAAGTGCCACGTGAAGTATCTGGTGACGTGAACGCCATTTTCAACACAATCCAGCAATTTGCTGGTGCAGTCGGAACGGCGATTGCAGCGTTGTTTATTAAGACAACCAGCGCAACGCCGGCAGCGATTGCTCATCAAACCGCCACTGGCTTGGGCCACTTGTTCTGGTTCAGCACGGTATTTGCCGGTTTGAGTTTGATTTGGCTCTTTGGTTTCACAAAGACAAAGACAGGAAAATAGTTTTTCAAGACAGTTAGCCATTTGGTTAGCTGTCTTTTTATGTCGATACATATTCACAATTTATTCCTTTTGTATCCGTTTTCATTCGATAAAATGGGCGCATAAAGGAAAAGGGGGATGTCACCATGAAGAAAGTGACAGAGTTGCTGGAACGTTATTTGATGCCAATTGGGTCGAAATTGGCTGCCAATAAGGCATTGAATGCCGTTCGTGATGGAATTGCGTATGCGATGCCATTGGTTATTGTGGGGTCTTTGACGATGTTGATTGCCAATGGGTTCTCAATTGATTCGTTCAAGACTTGGTTAATCGATAACGGAACGTTTGACTGGTTGGTTAAGATTACCAATGGAACGTTCGGTTTGATGGGGTTGGTAGCGGTATTTGGTATTGCTTACCGTTATGCACAAGAATTGAAGGTTGATGGGGTATCAGCAGGTATTATTGCCTTGTCTGGTTACGTTATCTCAACGCCAACGATTATGGCGAAGGCAGGGGAAGGTTTCCCGTTGACGTACATGGGAGCGGCAGGATTGTTTGCCTCAATCTTGATTGCTTTGGTATCAACGAGCATCTTCGCTTGGTTTATGAAGAAAGATATTCGTATTAAGATGCCTGATGGCGTGCCACCTGCTGTTGCAAACTCATTTGCAGCCTTGATTCCAGGAGCGGTTATCGTATTGCTTTGGGGTGCTATCTACGCTGGTTTGGCTGCGACGCCAATGGCTTCAATCCACGGAATCTTGCAATTGGTATTGGGTGGTCCGTTGTCAGCCTTTGGTGGTTCATTGGCCGGTGCGATTGTTGTTTCAATCGTGACGTCATTGTTCTGGTTCATCGGTGTGCACGGTGGTAACGTTACCGGTGCCATCATGTCACCAATCTGGCTAGGATTGATGGCCGAAAATGCTAAGGTTTACTCACAAAACGCGGACGCAACGATGCCACACATCGTAACGCAACCATTTATGGATTTGTTTGTTTACCTTGGTGGTGGTGGTGCAACAATTGGTTTGGTTGCAGCCATGATTTTGACGGCTAAGAGTAAGGAATTTAAGACGTTGGCTAAGTTGATCACGCCACCTGGGTTGTTCAACATTAACGAGCCAACGATGTTCGGAACGCCAGTTGTTTTGAATGTTTACTTGTTGATTCCATTTATTTTCGTACCAGTTATCAATGCCATCATCGCATATGTTACGATGGCAACAGGGATTGTTCACGCAACGGTTGGTGTTGTGATTCCTTGGACGATGCCACCAATCATTTCTGGATTCTTGGCTACTGGTTCACACGTCTCAGGTGCGGTTTTGCAAATTGTTTTGTTCGTACTTGATACGTTGCTATACATCCCATTCTTCAAGTTGGTTGACCGTCAACGTCAAGTGCTTGAAGGGCAACAAGTTGCAGACGAAACGCCAGAAGAAGTGGCGTTTCAAGAGAAGGTAACGGAGGCCTAGCCAATGGGGGAATTAGGTATTTCAGTGTATCCATCACGTGCGAGCGTGGCGGATAACATTGCATACATCGAAAAGGCGGCCAGCTACGGCTACACCCGCATTTTCACATCATTGTTAGAGTTGACGCCAGATATGACGGATTTGTTGGATCAATACAAGCAAGTCATCATGCGCGGAAACGAATTGGGGATGAAGACGATTTTGGACATCAATCCGGAATTGTTCGAGCAACTAGGAACAAGCTACACGGATTTGCGCCTATTCTCTGAAATGGGTGCTTGGGGACTTCGTTTGGATTTAGGTTTCACGGGTGCTGAAGAAGCGCAAATGACGCATAATCCATACGGGTTGAAGATTGAATTGAACATGTCACGTGGCCAACACTACATTGATTTGATCATGGATTTTGGTGTTAACCGTGATAACTTGATTGGATCACACAATTTTTACCCACAACGCTTTACGGGATTAGGACGTGACTACTTTGCAGAAACGTCTTTGCAATACCGTCACTACGGATTGCGTACAGCAGCGTTTGTTAACGCGCCAAGTGGTTCATTTGGGCCATGGCCAGTGAGTGATGGTTTGGTATCAATGGAAGATCACCGTAACTTGCCAATCGCAACGCAAGTGCAAGAATTGCGCTTCAACGGACTGGTAGATGACGTGTTGATTGCCGATGCGTTTGCGGATGATGCTGATTTGCAAGCCGCAGCGGATGCGTTCAACCGTACGATGGTTGGGCTACGTGTTGTGGAGGAACCTTTGGTATCTAAGGTTTCAAAGCAAGTGTTGTATGACCAACCACAAATGTATCGTGGTGATCGTTCAGACTATGTGCTACGTTCAACGCAAACACGCGTGAAGTACAAGGCTGAAGATTTCCCAGCGTTTAACACGGTTGATGTTACGCGTGGGGATGTCATTATCGACAACAATGACTATGGACAATACAAGGGTGAGTTGCAGATTGCGCTACGCGATTTGCCAAACGACAGCCGCATCAACGTGGTCGGTCATATCCATCCCGAGGACATGGCATTGTTATCATTGATTCAACCATGGCACGGTTTCACATTGGAGCCGGCTGAAAAGTTGTAGTAGATAGGAAGACAGTACCAGTTTGGTGCTGTCTTTTTTAGTTGGTGGTGTGTGGCTACTAACTTCCAGTTCAAAGGTGATTCTCATTATTTTAGAAGAATTCGTGATACTTTCCACAAAAAGGTGCGGTAGTACTGTAATCGTGTTATTATAATTAGATTAGAAACTAGAAAGTGGGAGTCGGCACAAATGCTAGCAACTTTAATTAAGTCCCGTGACGTATTGACGACGGTCAGCGAAAATGCGACGTTGCAAGATGCCTTGGACATCTTTAATAACTCAAATTTCCGTGCAATTCCAATCTTGGATGAGAGTGGTCAATTGTTCCGCGGTGCGATCTATAAGATGCACATCTACCGACACCAAGTTGATGGCGGAGATATGAATCTGCCGGTGACAACTTACATGCGTAACATGACGAAGTTCGTTGGCGTTGAAGCGACGTTCTTTGAGATGTTCTTTACGCTTCGTGATTTGCCATTCATCTCTGTTTTGGATAAGGATAATCATTTCATGGGGATTATGACGCACAGTCGTATGATGAAGTTGATGTCTGACTCATGGCAAACGGACGATGGGCGCTACACATTGACGCTTGTGACGGATGGTGAACGCGGTAGCTTGGAAAAGGCTGCTAAGATTATTACGCGTTATACGCAAATTTCATCATCAATGACGTTGAATCCCGATAACAACCCACGTACGGTACGTATTTTATTTACGTTGCCTGACTCAGTTAATGAAGGAACGTTGTCAAAGATTATCAAGGTGCTGTCACGCAAGGGGTTCCACTTGGAGTCGTTGGAAGACCTATCAAAATCAAATTATATGTAAAACAAAAGACCAGCCAATTGTGGCTGGTCTTTTGTTTTGGACTAGATATCAGTTGAATGTGATTAGTTCGTGAGGAGCCATGAAACGACTCTTCATCAAGATTTCAGCCAACTCTTCGGGTGACTCAGGCTCGTCCTTATCAAGCCAGTGACGCACGATGTTCAAAATGCTGTTTAGGGCGATTTCCTTGGTGTAATCGATAGGCAGTTCGCTTGAAAAACGACCATGATTTTGCGTTAACTGGCGGGTGAATAGGTGATCGACCAACTCCTTAATGCGGTTGAAGAATTGGGGATGGCCATTCGATGAGAGCAGTGCGCGCATCGTTTCGCGTTCTTGATTAACATACCCAAGCGCTTGATTAAACACTTTATAAGGCGCACCTGAGAAATCTTCAGGGGTGTGGTTAGAAAGTGGCTCAGCCAAATTGGCTGTTAAAGCAGCAGCGATATTATCAATCAATTCATCTTCGATTTTAGTTAGCAGTTCAAACTTGTCGGTGTAGTGGACGTAGAAGGTACCACGACTCACGCCAGCTTCGCGCGTGATGTCTGAAACAGTTAAACTGTTAAAGCCTTTTTCATTAATTAAATGAATAAAAGCTTCTTTAATGAGTTGCTGTGTTTGCGCATTTCGTTCTGCCTGTTTCATGTTCCCCTCCAACTTATTGAACACACTGTTCAAAACTGTGTATTGTACTCACCTTTTATAAGACTTAATATAATACAAGTAAATTATTTATTCAACAGGTTGTTCAATAATGTAAAAGGGAGGTAGCCACTGTGTTTAAAGCAGAATGGGAATATTTGAAGAAGCACAAGTTCTTCATGTTGGTTATCGTCGTATTGTTCTTCGTACCATCGATATACGCGGTAACCTTTTTGAGCTCATTATGGGATCCTTATGGTCAGGTGAAGAATTTGCCAGTCGCCATTGTTAATAAGGATAAGTCAGTCAATTATGAAGGACAGAAGCTTGCAGTTGGTGATGACCTTGAAAAGGAGCTACGCAAGTCGAAGGCAATGGATTTCCATTTCCCTTCAGAAGAAGAAGCTAAGGCCGGCTTGAAGGATGGCAAGTACTACACAGTCATCACGATTCCAAGCGACTTTTCTAAGGACGCCACGACGCTCTTGGACAAAGAGCCAAAGCAAATGAAGCTTGATTATGAGACGAGTTCAGGTCACAGTTTCATCGCAGGTAAGTTGTCAGAATCAGGGGCTAAGGAAATTAGCCAGAATGTATCAGAGCAAGTCACGAAGACTTACGCTAAGACGATTTTTGCTGAGATGAAGAAGGTCGGCAAGGGGATGGGTACGGCCGCTGATGCTAACAAGCAATTGGCTGATGGGACAACCCAAATCAAGTCAGGTTCTGATCAATTAACGAGTGGGTTGCAGACGTTATCTGCAAGTACGTTGCAATTCAACGATGGTGCCCAAACGTTGACGCAAGGATTATCACAATACGTTGACGGTGTCGCACAAGCTGATTCAGGTAGCCAGCAAGTAACGGCCGGACTTGGCCAATTGAATAGCCAAGTGCCTGCTTTGGTTGGTGGTGTTAGCCAATTGGCAAACGGTAGCAATCAAGTGACGGCCGGACTTGGTCAATTAAACAGTCAAGTGCCAACACTGGCAGGTGGTGTTAGCCAGTTAGCAAACGGTAGCAACCAACTAACAGCTGGTATTGGTCAATTGAATAGCCAAGTGCCAACGTTGGTTGGTGGTGTTAACCAATTGGCGGCAGGTGGTAATACGCTAACATCAGGCGTGCAACAATACACGGCTGGCGTCAACCAAGCAGCATCTGGTAGTGAGCAACTTGCTAACGGTGTGGATCAATTGAACCAACAATTGAAGGGCCAAGATTTTGAAGGCAAGATTACAACGTTGCAAACGCAAGTGGCGATGCTACAAGATATCGCTAAGGATATGCCTTCGAATGAACAACTCCAAGCGCAGTTGCAGACTGCTCAAACGCACTTGGATAATTTGAACAAGGCGACTGCAGATGATGCCGCAGCAATGCCGGCAAATGTTGATAAGGCGTTTGCTGATGCTGGTGTACAGGTGACGCCAGAGCAAAAGGCAAAGATTGCCGCATCATTGACTGCAGACGTTAACAACAGTGAAACGTCTAAGCAAATTGAGCCAATTGTTAAGGACATTGCGGCCCTTTCAGAACAAATTAATGCGTTTAATAATGCGCACGGAAGTCAAATCACACAACTGGCTGAGGCAGCCAATAACACGGATTTGAACGATGTGAACACGCAACTTGAGCAAATGAAGGCGTTGCCAGGTGCAATTAATACCCTAGATGAAAAAACGCATGAGTTGTCAGCAGGTTTGAACCAATTGGCTGGTAAGTCAACTGATTTGCAAAGCGGCGCAACGCAATTGAACAACGGTTTGAATACGTTGAACGGCAAGACGAGTGACTTGTCAAACGGGACGAATGCCTTGATGACCGGTGCAACGCAATTGAATAATGGTTTGAATACGTTGAACGGTAAGACAAGTGACCTATCAAATGGTGTCAGTGCGTTGACGAACGGATCAACGCAAGTGAGCGATGGTCTAAACACGTTGAATGGTAAGACTGGTGACCTATCAAACGGAGCTAGCCAATTGTTGGCCGGTTCAAGTCAATTAACGACCGGTTTGGATACACTAAACAGCAAGCGCAGTGAGTTGAACAGTGGTGCTGGTCAATTGGCCGATGGCGCTCGTCAACTTAATGGTGGAGCTAACCAATTGACGACGGGTGCTGAGCAATTGAGCCCAGCGTTGGCACAGGTGCAAGCTGGTAACCAAACGTTGGCTGATAAGATGGGTTCAGCAGCTAAGCAAGTTAACGACACCAAGGCAACCAACAAGACGTTTAAGCAAATTGCAGCCCCTGCAACGGCAAAGCAAACCGAAAAGGATCATGTTGCTAACAACGGAACTGGTATGGTGCCATACATGTTCTCAGTTGCCATGTTCGTTGGTATGATGGCGCTGAACTTGATGCTTGATATGATTTCACCACGCACTAAGATTAGTTCTTTGGCTGCTTGGATGGGATCAAAGATGGTCATGTTGTTCGGTATCGCCGTTATGGCGGCAACTGTTTTGTATGGTTTGAGTATTAGTATTTTGGGACTAGATCCAATTCACCCATTACAAACATATGGCTTTATGATACTTATCTCATTGATGGATGCTGCGTTAGTAACAGCTATCTACATGTGGTTCGATAAGGCTGGTGCGTTTGCTGCCATGGTTCTATTGGTCTTCCAATTGAGTGGTTCAGCTGGAACGTATCCAATTCAATTGTCTAATGCATTCTTTGAGTGGTTGCACCCATACTTGCCAATGACTTATACGGTTGATGGTTTGCGTGAGACAATCATGATTGGCGGCTCAGCAATGCCACAAGTTGAAGTGCTATTTAGCATTTTTGTCGTATCAATTATTGCGATGGTGATTTACTATGTTAGCCACCGTCGTCACTACAGCATGATGCAAGATATTGCCGAGGCATAAAGCGAGATATAAAAAATCTTACGAATTAAATACTTTGAGAAACGCCCGCTCAGCTAGGTTGCTGAGCGGGCGTTTTTGCGTGTTCAAATTTTTTTAAAAACTTTGCTCAAAAAATAACAAATTCGGCAACTGTCCGAGCGGAAGTGTGAAAAAATAACATATTTTCTCAGATATGGATTTCATATCTCTAGCATATGATTAAAAGACAATCTCTGAAACGGACGATTTTCCAGAGAAAAGAAAGAAGGACCATGATTATGCTGAAACCACATGTACTGAACGAAAGCTTACAAGCTGCATACTTGTTCAATACTGGTCAGTCATATCGCGCAGATAAATTTTTTGGGGTGACGCGCAACGGACAGGAATTAACTTTCCGCGTTTGGGCACCGCACGCCGAAGAAATTCACTTAGTGTCGGCACACTGTGATTGGGCGATTCACGACGACTTTGCCATGACCCCGTTAGAGGAGACGGGTGTTTGGGAAGTTACGACTGACGTATTGGACGAAGGTGACTATTACAAATACGCCATTAAGACGCGTGATGGTGAAGTGTTACTACGCACAGATCCATTCGCTCATGAATACGAAAAGAAACCCGGTGTTGCAGCGATTGTAAACACGGATTCATACAAGTGGCACGATGGCTTATATCGTGGTCGTCAAGGTCGACGCGACAAGTTGAACCAACCGGTTAATATCTACGAAATGCACATGACATCATGGCGCCGTCACATGGACGGGTCATACATGTCATATCGTGAACTGGCGGATCAATTGATTCCGTACGTTAAGGAAATGGGATACACCCACATTGAGATGTTGCCGATTACGGAACATTTGTTGGATATGTCGTGGGGGTACCAAACGTATGGTTTCTTCGCAGCAACGTCACGAATGGGGCGTTTGCAAGATTTACAATATTTCGTTGATGAAGCCCACAAGGCCAATATCGGTGTGATTTTGGACTTTGTGCCAGGTCATTTTATCAAGAACTACGACGCGCTATATCGCTATGACGGTACGCCAACATTTGAGTCTGGTAACCGTACGATTGCTGAAAATGTGCGTTGGGGAACTTGGAACTTTGACTTAGGAAAGTCACAAGTGCAAAGCTTCTTGATTTCAGCCGCATTGTTCTGGCTAGAAGATGTGCACTTTGACGGTCTACGTGTGGATGGTGTGTCAAACATCATCTACATCAACCAAGATGCGGGCAAGGAAGACTGGCGTAACGAAGATGGCACAGCTTACGACTATGCAGGAATTGCATTCTTGCAAAAGCTGAATGCGATTATTCATGATCGCGTGCCAGCGGCGTTGATGTTCGCCGAAGAAGCGACCGCCTACCCTGGGGTGACATCACCTGAGGGGCTGGGATTTGACTTCAAGTGGAACATGGGTTGGATGCATGACACACTTGATTTCTTTGAACTTGATTACCTTTACCGACCAGGTGCATTTAACAACTTAACGTTTAGCTTCATGTACACGTTTGATGAGCAATTTACGTTACCGCTATCACACGATGAAGTTGTTCACGGTAAGAAGAGTTTGATGCACAAGATGTTCGGTGACCGTTATAACCAATTCGCAAACCTACGCACCATGATGGTTTGGATGATGACACATCCAGGTAAGAAGTTGCGCTTCATGGGTAGTGAATGGGGTCAATTCTTGGAATGGCGTGACGAAGAACCGTTGGAGTGGCGCGACCTAGAAGACGGTCTAAACCGCAGCATGCAACACTTCACGGCCGAACTTAACAAGTTGTATCGTGACCAACACGCTTTGTGGGAACAAGATTTTGTACCTGAAGGGGTTGATTTCTCACAAACTGACGAAGGGTATCGTGGCACCATGGCGTTTATGCGTCGTGGTAAGAAGGCCAGCGACACACTCATCATGGCGATGAATACATTGCCGGTACAAAAGAATGATTACCGCGTTATCGTACCTAAGGCCGGTAAGTACGAGGTGCTCCTAAACACGGAAAACAGTGACTTTGGTGGTACTTGGAAGCACATTCCAACGGAGCACGAAGCCTTCTTGGCCGGTGACCATTATGAAATTTCAGTTATTTTGCCTGCAACTGGGGCATTGATTATTAAGCAAAAGAAGCAAACACGGGGAAAGAAAAATGAAGGATAAAGTAACGGCTTTGATCCTCGCAGGGGGACAAGGAACACGACTAGGCAAGTTGACGAAGAACTTGGCTAAGCCAGCAGTGCCATTCGGCGGACGCTACCGCATTATTGACTTTACGTTGAGTAACTTGGCGAACTCAAACGTGACGTCGGTTGGGGTAATCACACAATATGAACCATACGAATTGAACCAACACATTGGGAACGGCTCAGACTGGGGCCTAAATGTGATGGACGGTGGCGTATCAATTTTGCAACCATACTCAGACGGTGAAGGTAACAAGTTCTTTGAGGGAACGGCCCACGCCATTTACCAAAACATTGGTTACATTGACCGCCAAGATCCTGAATACGTGATGATTTTGTCAGGTGACCACATCTACAGGATGGATTACACAGACATGATTGACGCGCACAAGGAGACGGGAGCTGATTTGACGGTTTCAGTTATGCCAGTGCCGATGGACGAAGCATCACGTTTCGGAATCATGAATACGGATAACGATAACAAGATTGTGGAATTTGAAGAAAAGCCAGCTAACCCAAAGTCTAACTTGGCTTCAATGGGAATCTACGTCTTCAACTGGAAGAAGCTACGTGAGTACTTGGTAGCAGGGTACGAGCAAGGCGAAGATATGGTCGACTTCGGTAAGAACGTGATTCCAGCTTACTTGGCAAATGACGAAAAGGTTTACGCCTTTGCCTTCCGTAACTACTGGCGCGACGTTGGTACGATTCAATCATTGTGGCAAGCGAACATGGAATTGTTGGAACGCGACAATGAGTTGAACTTGTCAGACCGCGCTTGGCGTATCTACTCACACAGCACGAATCAAAACCCAATGTACGTGGCACAAGAAGCTCAAATTCACGATAGTTTGATGGTGGATGCTGTGTACGTTGCGGGTCGTGTCTCACACAGTTTGATTTCAACTGGTGTGACAGTAGAAGACCATGCAGTGGTTGATCACAGTGTGATTATGCCAGGGGCAAAGATTGGCGCAGGCGCAGCTGTGTCATATGCAATCGTTGGTGAAGGTGCTGTGGTGGCGCCGGGTGCTGTGATTGTTGGAACGCCTGATGATATCGCAGTTGTTGGTTGCGATGAATATTATGCAGAGACGCAAGTAAATGAGGGGGTATTGTCGAATGCGTAATCAATTAAGTGTCATTCTCGATTTGAATGAAGCACACTGCCATACTTTGGGACAATTGACGGTTGATCGTCCATTGGGAAGCGTGCCATTCGGTGGTAAGTTCCGATTGGTTGATTTCCCACTATCAGCTGCAAGTAATGCGGGTGTTACGAAGACAATGATGGCCATGCCAGACCGTTGCCAATCAATTTTGGACCACGTTCGTACGGGGCGTGAATGGCAAATGGATCGCTTGGGCGGTGGTTTATTTATGACATTTCAGTCAGAACGTGGTTTATTAAAGGACATCCGTCGCTTTATTAATCACGCTAAGACACCATACACAGCTATCTTGGGGACGTCAGAAGTGACGAACTTGGATTTGAAGGCGATTGTGGCGAACCACGAACAACAAGCACAACCCGTTACGGTTGTTGCGCGTTGGATGGACGTGGCTGATTTGGTGCCTGGTATGCAAGTGCTGACGTTGACTGACGAAGGATTGGCTCGTAACTTTGAGCCGGCTGAAAACGTACGTCGTTCATCTGAAGAGCAAGTATTGGTTTATTTGCAAGCCAGCGTTGTTGATTCAAACATTTTGCAAGTGGCGGCTGATCGTGAAATTGAACATGCGACGGGTAAGAACGTCCAAGCTTTGACGCGTCAATTGATGAGCGACTTTGGCGCTAACGTGGTTGTGCACGAAGGCGTTCACTTGCCAGTGCACGATGTGAAGAGTTACTTCGAAGCAAACAAGGCATTGTTGGATTTTGACAACTACCGCAGCTTGTTGATGGAACGTCCAGTGCACACGAAGTCAAAGAATGAAGCGCCAGCGCACTTTATGCCATCAGCTGAAGTGCACCGTTCATTGTTTGGAACGGGTGGTACATTTGCCGGATCTGTTTCAGATTCAGTTGTCTTCCGAACGGTTGAAGTGGCAGAAGATGCGAAGGTGCGTCATTCAGTTGTTTTGCAAGGTTGCAAGATTGGTGCCGGGGCTGATTTGTCATATGTCATCATGGACAAGGATGCCGTGATTGAGCCTGGTGTTGTGTTGCACGGTACGCCAGAAATGCCAATTATCGTTGGCAAGGAAGCAGTTGTGCGTGCAGCCAAGAAGCAGGTGACTGTCTAATGAAAGTACTGTTTGCTGCAAGTGAAGTAGTGCCGTTTTACAAAACGGGAGGCCTCGGGGATGTGGCCGGTGCTTTGCCTAACGCGCTAAATGCGCAAGGTGAAGATGTACGTGTGGTTGCACCGTACTACCATGAAATTTTTCCAGAAAAGTACCGCGACCAATTGATGGATTTGCACTGGTTTACAGTGTGGATTAACAATCATGAGGAATATGCTGGCGTGAAGACGATGCGCTTGAACGGTGTTATCTACTACTTCATCGATAACCAATCATATTTCTCAGGTAAGAAGCTTTACGAACACTGGAATGACGGTGAACGTTTTGCCTTCTTCCAACTGGCTGTCATTGAAATGATGCAAGAAATCGATTTTATTCCAGATGTCTTGCACGCCAATGACTGGCACACAGCAATGATTCCAGCTTTGTTGAAGACGCGTTATGCCTGGCAACAACCGCTACAACAAATTAAGACATTGTTGACGATTCACAACATGCAATTCCAAGGTGACTATGCGCCAGAAACGTTGCAAACGTTCTTTGATTTGGATTGGAATTTGTACGCGAGTGGAGAAGCGCGCTTTGGGGATGGTAGCAACTGGTTGAAGACGGCGATGGTGTTTGCCGACCGTATCAACACAGTTAGTCCAACGTATGCCGAAGAGATTAAGACACCTGAATTTGGTGAGCATCTTGATCCAGTTTTGCGCATGTACGAAGGTAAGCTATCAGGAATCGTAAATGGGGTTGATACAGAACGTTACAACCCAGCCACTGATCCAGATTTGCCATTTAACTATGATGCAACTGATTTGAGTGGTAAGGAAAAGGATAAGCACGCGTTGCAAGACGAATTTGGCTTGCCACACGCAGCTGGTCCTTTGATGGTGATGGTGTCACGTTTGACACCACAAAAGGGTGTGCATTTGCTAGCTGAAGCATTGCCATATTTCTTGGCAACGCACGACGCACAAGTCGTTATTTTGGGAACAGGGATTCCTGAACTGGAAGGCCAGTTGACGAACTTGGCAGCGCACTACCCAGATCAATTACGTGTCATCATTGATTTTGATGTGCATTTGGCCCAACGCATGTATGCGGCAGCGGATATGTTCCTAATGCCAAGTGCATTTGAGCCATGTGGTATTTCACAAATGATGGCGCAATTGTATGGCACGTTGCCATTGGTACACGAGGTTGGTGGCTTGTGTGACACAGTGGTGCCGTATAACGAGGTTTCAGGAGAGGGAACCGGATTCGGGTTCAAGCAATTTGATGCTAGCACCCTTGGTTGGATGATGGATTACGCGCAACAAACGTTCTTGAACAAGCCAGAAGCATGGCGTAGTTTGCAAGAACAAGCGATGGCAGTTGATGTGTCTTGGACACAATCAGCCAACGCCTATCGCGAACTCTATGAACAACTATAAAGATTATTGAGGTGAGTGTATGCAACAAGACGATAAGGTAACTATGCTGAAAGACAGTTTTCTAGCCGAGTTGGAGGGGACTTTCGCAGTCAGTTTGGCAGATGCGACCGATTTGCAACGCTATCAAGCTTTGGCCACGGTGGCCAAGAAGTTGATTGCTAGCAAGTGGCGTCGTACTAAGGAAAACTACCGAGACACCGGCGCAAAGCAGGTGTACTACTTCTCGATTGAATTTTTGCCAGGTCGTTATTTGCGTGCGAACCTGCTGAACCTAGGATTGTTGACGGAAGCAGAAGAAGTGATGCAAGACTTGGGTGTTGATTTCAACGCCTTGTTGGAAGCGGAAGTTGATCAAGGTTTGGGTAATGGTGGTTTGGGCCGTTTGGCATCAGACTTTATGGATGCCATGCCAAGTATCGAGCTTGCTGGAAACGGAAATGGTATTCGTTACCGTTACGGTTTGTTCCGCCAAGCCTTTGTGAATGGCTACCAAGTGGAATATCCAGATGATTGGTTGAAGAACGACAACATTTGGGAAGTTCGCCAAGACAGTGAAGCACAAGTTGTACACTACGGCGGTAGCGTCTACATGGCTGAAACGCCTGAAGGATTGCGTCCGGTTTACCAAGGCGGTGTTGATGTTTTGGCTGTGCCTTATGATACGGGGATGATTGGGGCCAACAATGATGTCGTTAACACGCTTCGCCTATGGTCTGCAGAAGTGCCAGAAGAGGTGCAAGTGTCGGTTTCTGAACGCAGTGTTCTGGAAAGTATTTCAGGTGAATTGTATCCTGATGACTCAAATGAAGAAGGGCGTCGCTTGCGCTTGCGTCAAGAGTACTTCTTCAGTTCAGCTGGTGTACAAAACATTATTAAGCACCACTTGGCAGATGGGTATTCACTACATTCATTGCCATTCCAAGTAGCCATCCACATTAATGACACTCACCCAACGGTTGTGATTCCAGAAATGATGCGTATCTTGCTGGATGAACATGGTTTGAGCTGGGAAGAAGCATGGGGCATCACGACGCGTACGGTTAGTTACACGAACCACACGTTGTTGGCTGAAGCATTGGAACGTTGGTCACAAGGCCTATTCCAAGCGGAATTGCCACGTTTGTTCCAATTGATTCAAGAAATTGATCGTCGTCACCGTTTGGCGGTTGCTAGCGAACACGGGGAAGATTTCGCTTGGCGTACGTCGCCATTGCAAGACGGTCAAGTTCACATGGCCCGTTTGGCAGCGATTGGATCACACGCCATTAATGGTGTGGCACCATTGCACAGTGAGTTGTTGAAGGACAAGGTGTTGCATGATTTCTACACGTTGTGGCCTGAAAAGTTCTCAAACAAGACGAATGGTATTACGCACCGTCGTTACATGCATGCAGCGAACGAATCTTTGTCAGCTTTGATTGATACGAAGATTGGCGAGAGTTGGCGTTCATTACCAAAGGACATTACCAAATTGAACAAGTTCGCAAAGGACGAGGACTTCTTGGCAGAGTTGCAGGACGTTAAGCACGAGAACAAGGTGCGCTTGGCCGAATGGGTTAAGCGTAACATGGGCTTGGAGTTGAACACGGATGCTATCTTTGATGTACAAATCAAGCGTTTGCACGCCTACAAGCGTCAATTGCTACACTTGCTCGGCATTTTGACGGATTACTTGGCGTTGAAGCATGACAAGAATGCTTACGTAGCGCCACGTGTTCACATCTTTGCCGCTAAGGCAGCGCCGTCATACTACTATGCCAAGCAAATCATTAAGGTGATTAATGAGGTTGCCAACATGGTCAACAACGATGCAGCGGTTAATCAAAAGATGCAAGTTGTCTTTATTCCAAACTATGGGGTATCGCTTGCTGAATTGATTATTCCGGCAGCTGATGTGTCTGAACAGATTTCAACAGCTGGTAAGGAAGCATCTGGCACATCAAACATGAAGTTGATGGCCAACGGTGCCTTGCAATTGGCAACGATGGACGGGGCTAACATTGAAATTATTCGCGCAGCTGGTGAAGAAAACGCCTACGCCTTTGGTATGGATACAGATACGGTTTACTCACACTATGAGAAGCACGATTATTCTGCCCAAGGTATTTATGACAACAACCCAGTTTTGCACCGTGTCTTGGATGCATTGATTGACGGTACGATTCCGAATATCGAAGAAGAAGGACGTGCTGTGTTTGATTCATTGATTCGTGATAACGACGAGTACTTTGTCTTGGGTGACTATGCCTCATACGTTGCGACGCAAACGCGTTTGGGTCAAGATTACCAAAACAAGACAGCTTGGACGCGTAAGGCGTTGGCAAATATTGCGGCAAGTGGGGAGTTCTCAGCTGACTACACAGTTGCTGAGTATGCTGATGAAATTTGGAATATTCCACACAAGGCGCTCGCACAACAAGAAAGCAAGTAAGGTGTGACCACGATGGAGTTTGATTCATTTTTGGTCGCGAACCGCGATCCGTTTGGAGCAGTTATTGTTGGCGAAACTATTACGTTGCATACGCAAGGTCATGCTGAAGAAGTGCGTCTGCGTGTTTACGATGACGAAACGGGCAAGGTCACTTGGTACGATTTGCATGAAGAAGACGAGGATAATTGGGTTGTTGAAATTTCAGCAGCCCATGCCGGTCTGCTCTACTATCGTTTCGAAGTAATCGATGGCTATAACCAGTACTGGTTGGCCGCGCAAGGAAATAACCTGGGTGGCGCAGCTGAAGTTTATGGTATGCACCATGCGTCAATTCCTGACTTCCAAATTACGGTGATGGCCGAATTGGAAGAGTTGCCAGAATGGTATCAGGAGGCGCGCTTCTATCACATCTTCGTTGACCGTTTTAACAACGGAAACAAAGACATGCACGTCAACAATCCGAAGCCGAATTTGTTCATTTACGCGAATAAGCGTGATACGCCATTCTATGTGCGTGATAAGCAAGGTGAGATTGCCCGTTGGGAATTCTTTGGTGGTAACTTCCAAGGAATCGCAGAAAAGCTAGATTACATTCTAGAATTGGGATGTAACGCTATCTATCTGAGCCCGATTTTTGAAGCTAATTCAAATCACCGTTATGACACGTCAGACTATCTGGCGCTAGATCCTATCTTGGGTGATGAAGATGACTTCAAGTTTTTGTTAGATGAGGCGCACAAGCGGGGGATGCATATCATTTTGGATGGTGTGTTTAATCACGTTGGACAGTATTCGCGCTACTTTAACAAGGACGGCCACTTTAAGGAGCCGGGGGCGTATCAAGGCCCATCATCAAAGTATTATCACTGGTTTGATTTCACAGACTTCCCAGATGAGTACAACTCATGGTGGGGTGTGAAGGATTTGCCCGTGATTAATAAAAGTGAAGCGAGTTATCGTAAGTTTATTTACGGTGATAAGGATTCGGTCATTAATCACTGGAATAACTTTGGTGTCGACGGTTGGCGTTTGGACGTGGCCGACGAATTGCCGGATGATTTCATTGCCGGTATTCGTGATCAGATGAGTAAAGAACAAGTATTGATTGGAGAGGTTTGGGAAGATGCATCGAACAAGGTTGCTTATGACCAACGCCGTCAATACTTGCTCGGTGGTGGGTTGCAAGCAACCATGCATTATCCTTTGCGAAACCTGATTCTGGATTTCATGCTAGAAGAAATCGATGCACGTGTCTTTACGACTGTGTTGATGACATTGGAGTCTAACTACCCAAAGAATGCCTTTTTCGGGGCGTTTACGAACATGGGAACATACGACACAAAGCGTTTGTTCACTGAAATGGGTGAAGACGAAGAGAAGCTGAAGCGTGCGATTGAATTGTGGCTGACGATGCCTGGTGTACCATGTGTTTACTACGGTGATGAGATGGGGATGACGGGTGGCAAGGATCCGGAAAACCGTGGCTACTTCCCTTGGGATGAGCCGCGCGGTGAAATTTTCAACAAGTTCCAACGTTTGCTACAATCACGACCAACGTGGTGGCAATCAGCGGATTGGTTTGAATGCCACGCGATCGATTCAGATACACTTATTTATGCCTTCCACAAGGATGGGCAGCACGAAATGATGCAATTTAGTCGCAAGACTGGGTTAGCTATTATTAAGCAACAATAATTAGAAGAGGTGTAACGTTCTGAGCGTTGCACCTCTTTTTTGTGTTTGTGCGTAGTGTCGTGCTAGCGCACGAATCGTTTTGGAAAATTTCCATTTAACGTAAAAAATAAGCAAGCCTAAATCCTAGTCACCACGTACTATATAATGTATAGTATTGTTCAAATAAAGGTATACGGAGAGATTGTGATGCTTGATAAGTTACAAGAGAAGTATGGGTTGACGAGTTTTACGCTTAAAATGATTGGAATTGTGTTGATGGTCGCTGACCACACACATGAAATGTTTAGTTATGTTGGCGCACCAGATTGGTTGAATATGTTGGGTCGTATTGTAGCGCCAATCTTCTTGTTCCTGGCAGCTGAAGGGTTCCACTACACGCACAGTCGCGTTGGTTATTTGCGTAATCTGTTGATTGGCTTCTGGATTACCAATGTGATGATCATGGTCTTGCAACAAGCTTTGCCAAATGATCATGTGGTGATGATTAATTCAATTTTCGGAACATTGTTTTTGACGATTATTGCCATGTGGACTTGGGATAGTTTGAAGCACCCTAAGCAAGACCCAAAGCGCTTTGCATGGGGAATGTTGGGATTGGCCTTCTTGGTGTTCGGACCAGTTCTAGCGTTGTCATTATTGAACGTCGCATCAGCAAGCCAAAACATGTTTTTGATTATCTTGAGTTCAAGTGTTATCCCAACTGCGTTGACAGTTGAAGGCGGTATCGGTTGGATTTTGCTTGGCCTAGTCTTCCACATTTTCCGCGATAAGCGCTGGATTGGTTTGACGATTTTCGTCATCTTTAGCTTGTTCTTGTTGTGGCAATCAGCCATGCACGGCTTTAGTGACTACCAATGGATGATGATTTTTGCCACACCTTTGCTTGCGTTGTACAACGGTAAGCAAGGTCGTAAAGACAAGTGGTTCTTCTACATCTTTTACCCAACGCACATTGCTGTTTTGTACATTATTTCAACGGTATTTTTTGCCCACTAATCCGGGAAATAGGGTAAAATATTTGTATAAAGCAGACTGAGAATGTCGGAGGTTTTTGACCTCCGATGTGACCAAGTCGCCCTTATCAGGTGCGTCTTTGGTCTTACGCCTGACTGAAGTCAGGTGTTTTAGACCAACAGCTGCTGTGATTAATAAAGGCATTAACAGGGTAGGGTCATCGTGGCTCTGCCCCTTTCGTGCGTTTAACGCACGTTTCAAATAGGAGATGATACTGATGAAGATGATTGTTGGTTTGGGAAACATTGGTAAGGAATACGACCGTACGCGTCACAACATTGGCTTTATGACAGTTGATGCGTTGGCAGATAAGTACAGTGCATCATTTAAGCAAGATGGGGCACACAATGCATTTGTAGCTGATGTGCGTATTGATGGCGAGAAGGTTTTGTTGGTGAAGCCAACGACTTACATGAATGATTCAGGCCGTGCGGTTCGTCCGTTGATGGATTACTACGATTTGGACATCGCCGACTTGCTGGTTGTACAAGATGATATGGATATGGATCTTGGCCGTTTGCGCTTGCGTCAAAAGGGTTCAGCCGGTGGTCACAACGGCATTAAGAGTATTGCGCAACACTTGGACACGCAAACTTTCAATCGTTTGAAGTTCGGTATTGGACACCCTGCTCACGTACAAAAGGCGGTTGTAGACTTTGTGTTGGGCAAGTTCGGTAAGGACGAAGAGCCGGAGATGCTTGGTGGTATTGATAAGTCACTAGATATCTTTGAGGCGTTCGCATCTGGGGCTGACATGCCAACATTGATGAACAAGTTTAACTAAGAGGTACAGCATGGAAATTACAGGTCTACTTCAGCAAGATGCTGAGTTTCAACAACTCGCATCAGGGCTGAAAAAAGGTGGCCGTCATTTGATGACCGGGATTTCCGGCACCGCGCGCACGGTGTATTTGGCGGCATTACAACAAGAAACCCAACGCCCAATGGTTGTGGTTGGTGATAGTCAGTTTCACGCAGATCAATTAGCTGAAGATTTGGCCGCCATGTTGGGTGATGAACACGTCGCGGTTTTCCCGGCTGAGGAAACGTTATCTGCAGAAGTGGCTGTGACGTCATTGGATACGCGATTGGCGCGTGTGCAAGCGTTGCACCTATTGCTAACTGATCCGCAGGCAGTGGTTGTGACTGGCGTTGCGGGTGTCATGCGATACTTGCCACCAGTTAAGGCCTTTGCGGATGCTGCGATTACGCTTGATTTCGACCATGATTATGAATTGGCTGAGCTACAGGCGAAGCTAGTGCAGATGGGCTATCAGCGCAACGGTTCAGTTGAACAACCTGGTGAATTCGCTGTGCGTGGTTCAATTGTTGATATTTATCCGTTGGATGCTGACAATCCGGTACGTTTGGACTTCTTTGACACGGCATTGGATTCACTGCGTAGTTTTGACGCGGAAACGCAACGTAGTCTAGAAAACTTGGACAGCATCACGATTTTGCCAGCGACAGATTTGGTAATTGATGCAGACGATTTGGCAACAGCCACGACGAATTTGGAAGTTGCCATGACGGAAGCCCGCGACAAGTTGGACGGTGCTGATAAGCGTCATTTGACTGAAGCGATGAGTCCATTGTTGTCGATGATGAGCCAAGGTGGTTTGCTACCAGAAATTCGTCAATATTTGCATATTCTTTATCCAGATGCGGTGAGTTTGTTAGATTATTTTCCAGCTGATGGTATTGCAGTGTTTGATGATTACCCACGTGCATTGGAAAATGCGGATCAAATCACGTTGGACAACCAAAATTGGTGGACTGATGAGATGGCTGAGCAACGTGTTTTGCCAGATCCTGATTTGGGCTGGCAACTGGCTGATTTGGCGCGTGATGTGCAACAAGCTAGTTTGGTCTTCTCGCCATTGCAACGTGGAATTGGCCAATTGCGTCAGGCAAGTTTGACGAATTTGACGGTTCGTCCAGCACAACAGTTCTTTGGTCAAATGCCAATGTTGAAGAGTGAGGTAGCGCGCTGGCAGAAGTCAGGCGAAACGATTATCTTTTTGACGAATACAACCGAGCGACAAGCTAAGTTGGTGCAAACGTTGGCTGATTTTGGCGTCAAAATCAATGAGGTGGCGCCGGATGCTTTGGCGCCCGGTCGAACCCAAGTGACGACCATGCCACTGAGTGCTGGTTTTGAATTGCCAGCGCAAAAGTTGATTGTGTTGACGGAGCGTGAATTGTTCCAGCAAGTTCGTAAGAAGGCTCCGAAGCGTCAAACGCTATCAAACGCGGAACGTATTAAGAGTTATAACGAACTAAAGCCCGGTGATTATGTTGTTCACGTGAACCACGGTGTCGGTGTCTACGAAGGCATGCAGACGATTGAAAATCGTGGCGTTAAGCAGGATTACATTACGATTGCCTACCAAAAGGATGCGAAGATTTTCATCCCAGTCACGCAATTGGATCTGGTGCAAAAGTATGTCGGCGCCGCTGAGAAGGCCCCTAAGATTAATAAGTTGGGTGGCACGGAATGGCAGAAGGCGAAGGCGAAGGTTGCCAAGAAGGTTGAAGACATTGCGGATGAATTGCTCCAGCTATATGCCGAGCGTGAATTGAAGCAAGGTTATGCCTTCGCACCAGATGATGATGTCATTCGTGCCTTTGAAGATGCGTTCCCATACCCAGAAACACCTGATCAAATTCGCTCGACGAAGGAAATCAAGGCCGATATGGAAAAGTCACGTCCGATGGACCGCTTGTTGGTCGGGGATGTTGGTTTTGGTAAGACGGAAGTTGCTTTGCGTGCAGCCTTTAAGGCGGTGCACGATGGTAAGCAAGTTGCGATGCTGGTACCAACGACGATTTTGGCCCAACAACACTACGAATCAATGTTGAGTCGTTTTGAGGGATTTGGTGTTAACGTGGCCATCATGTCTCGTTTCCAAACGAAGAAACAAATGGACGAAACGAAGGAAGGATTGAAGAATCACACAATTGATGTGGTTGTCGGTACCCACCGAATTTTGTCTAAGGATATCGAGTTTGGTGATTTGGGACTCTTGATTATCGATGAGGAACAGCGCTTTGGTGTGAAGCACAAGGAACGTTTGAAGGCGTTGCAAACGAACGTCGATGTTTTGACGCTAACGGCCACGCCAATCCCACGTACTTTGAACATGGCAATGGTTGGTGTCCGTGATTTGTCTGTCATTGAGACGCCACCTGCAAATCGTTATCCTATTCAAACGTATGTGATGGAGCAAAATGGTCGTGTGACGGCGAGTGCGATCGAACGAGAAATGGCACGTGGCGGTCAAACGTATTATCTCCACAACCGTGTGGAAGATATCGAGCAAGTCACGGCGATGATTGAGTCGTTGGTACCAGATGCGCGTGTTGGATATATCCACGGCCAAATGACTGAGGCGCAAATGGAAGGAATTCTGGTTGATTTCATTAACCGTGAATATGATGTGCTGGTGACGACGACCATTATCGAAACTGGTGTGGATATTCCGAATGCGAATACGTTGTTTGTTGAAAATGCTGATCACATGGGCTTGGCGCAACTTTATCAGTTGCGTGGCCGTGTTGGTCGTTCAAACAACATTGCCTATGCCTACTTCACCTATCCGGGAACCCGTTCATTGAACGAAGAAAGTGAAAAGCGTTTGACGGCCATTCGTGATTTCACGGAGCTGGGTTCTGGCTTTAAGATTGCGATGCGTGATTTGTCGATTCGTGGTGCGGGTGACTTACTTGGTCAATCACAGCACGGCTTCATTAATGCGGTTGGATATGATTTGTACACGCAAATGTTGAATGAAGCAGTTGCCGAAAAGCAAGGTAAGCGTAAGCAAACGTTCGATGCCGAACTTGATGTTCAAGTTGAAGCGTACTTGCCGGCTGACTATGTGGCGGATGGCCCACAAAAGATTGATTTGTATCAACGTATTCGTAAGGCTAAGACATCAGCTGAGTTCGAAGAAATTGAAGATGATTTGTTGGATCGCTTTGGTGAATTGCCAGAAGCTGCGCAACGTTTGTTGTTGGTTGGACGTCTTAAGGCGGCAGCTGACCGCGTTGGTATTGCAACGATTCGTCGTGACTTCAAGCGTCAAAACATTTTGGTTGTGACGTTCGATGCCCGTTCAAAGTTTACGGCGCAACAATTTACCCAAGCGTTGGCACTAGCCAAGGTGCGTGGTCAGGTTGTTGTGCCAGATCCAGTGAAGGCTGAAGTGCCAATTCAACCAAACCAAACGGCTGAAGAATGGCTAACAGGCTTGTTGACGGTGTTTAATACGCTAGCTCCTGAAGAAGGAGTTGCCAATGCCTAAAACAAGTCAGAATTTGATGGCAGGTGCCGGTGTTTTGGCGGTGTCTGGCTTAATTGCCAAAGTGCTGAGCGCAGTGTATCGCGTGCCGTTCCAAAACCTAGTCGGTAATACTGGTTTTTATGTGTATCAGCAGGTCTATCCAATCTACGGTATTGGTATGGTGCTAGCCTTGAGTGGCTGGCCATTGTTTATTTCAAAGATCATCACGGAACAACCGGATGAAATGCATCAACAACTGGTGGCGCGCCGTTTGTTCTGGTCGTTAGTCGGCATCAGTGCTGTGTTATTCACGGTTGTGTATGGTGGTGCGGCACCGTTGTCATTGTTGATGGGTGGCGATTTGAAGTTGTACCCAGTTGTGCGCGCTGTTGCCTGGATGTTTTGGTTTATGCCATTCTTGGCGATTGGTCGTGGTTATGCGCAAGGACAACTGAACATGGTACCCACAGCAATGTCGCAAGTTATTGAACAGATTGTGCGCGTGGCGATTATTATTGGCGTTGCATGGTGGGGTGTGCACGCTAGCTGGTCTGTCTATCGGATTGGTGAGTGGGCAACTTTCGGTGCAACGATTGCTGGCTTAGCTGCAACGTTATTCCTAGCGACATCACTTCGTCGCATTTGGTCGTTGCCGATTGATGAGACGGTTAAGCAGTCGAAAGCATTAAGCTGGCGTCACTTGTTCGGCCGTTTGTGGCGCGAAGGCGGGTTGTTAGCAATGCTAGCGGCTTTGCTAGTCTTGCTACAGTTGGTCGATTCGTTCTCAACGAAGCTATTGTTGCAAGAAGCCGGGTTAACGGCACACCAAGCTGAATTCACTAAGGGAGTTTATGATCGTGGACAACCGCTAGTTCAGTTGGGGATGGTTTTAGCGACTGGACTCGGGACATCATTGTTGCCCGCGCTACGTCAGCACGTGATGCGACATGATGAACAAGCATTGCGGAATGATTTCCAATTGACGATGCGACTTTCTATTTTACTTTCTGGTGTTGCGACAGTTGGTTTGGTGGCCATCATGCCATCAATTAATCAATTGTTGTTTGGTTCACCAGCAGGCAGCGACGCACTGGCGTTGTTCACGATTAGTATCGTGCCAGCGACGTTGATCGTTGTCTCAACCAGTGTTTTGCAAAGCTTTGATAAGACACGTGGCTTAGGAGGGTTTGTCTTACTAACGATGCTAGTGAAAGCAGGGCTTAACATCTGGTTGGTACCTATTTTTGGTATTGCTGGTGCGTCATTGGCGACGGTCGGCGCATTGCTCCCATTCTTAATATTTACGCTCGTCCGCTTGCCTAAAAACCTGTGGATAAGTTGGGTGCCAAAGAAATGGTGGGGCAAATTGATCACAATTTTACTCACAGTTGGCATTTTGGCCCGTCTTGCGTATATACTAGGGCATAGCCTATTTGGTACAACGCGCCTGGCCAGTGTTTTAACGACAGTTGTCGGTGTGGGTGTTGGCGCAATCGTCTTTGTTTTAATGTTGTGGTGGACAGCACTACTAGAAGAAGCAGAGTGGGACGCCTTGCCTAAGGGACGCCAAATTTATCAGTTTATAAATCGAGGAAGAAAATAATGCGTTTGGATAAGTATTTGAAGGTTTCGCGTATCATTAAGCGCCGTACGGTTGCTAAGGAAATTGCGGATCAAGGTCGTATCGACATCAACGGCAAGACAGCAAAGTCTTCTAATGATGTTAAGACAGGTGATGAGTTGACGATTCGCTTCGGAAACAAGACATCTGTTCTTAAGGTTGAAAGCACGGCTGAAGTTGTTCGCAAGGAACAAGCAGAACACATGTACAGCATCGTGTCAGAATCATACTAACAAGATTTCAGTAACGACGAAAATTAAGTAAGACGAAAAGACGCCCTAAATAGGGCGTCTTTTTTTAGGAAATGTTATAAAAATGTGGTGAAAGGTGCTTGTGGATAACTATCCGTTAGGTTTTGATACGAAAAGGTTAAGGAAAGGTAATCCTGCTTAAGATTATCCGGTGTCTACTGTACAGTAAGAGCATAGGAGAATTGGTTAATGGTGTAGGTCTATATTAGAGTGTCCGCTCAAATTATCTCGGGGAGGTCAGCGGAATGATGGCAGTTAACAAACAATCAAATATCACGCCGCTGAACGCTAAGAGCGCCAACCAATTAAATCTTGAAGAGCGCAAGATGCGTTACAGTCAAGTTGTGCACTTGCGTCGACGCGTTGTACTCGTTGCAGTGATGCTAGTTGTCACGATTTTTGCAATGGTCAACTACCATACGCAGTACGTGAAGTACGAGACAGCTGCCCAGAGTCTTGAGACGGCAAAGGCCAACCTTGATAAGGCTAACAAGACCAATGCGAACCTCAAGCAAGAAGTAAAAGACTTGGGTGACAATTCATATTTGGAAAAGCTGATTCGCGAAAAGTACATGTACAGTAAAGATGGTGAAGTTGTCTTCAACTTGCCAGGTGAATAATGATAATCAACAAATAGAGACAATCAGGCGACTGATTGTCTTTTTATTTTTTGATTAGCGATATAATAGGGGCAAGGATTAAATGACGGGAGAGAATCATGCAAGATAAAGTTGTGCGAGCTAATTTAACGCGAATGATTCGGGAAGAAGGATTATTCGATAACCGCGACCATGCGTTGGTGGCGGTTTCGGGTGGTCAGGATTCGTTGCATGTCTTGCGATGGTTAACGGATAACTCGCTACCGGCGGATATTCAACCGACAGTGAGTGCGGCATACATCAATCATCAATTGCGTACGGACGCGGATGCGGAACAAGCGTTAGTCGAACGCGTCTTTGCACAAACGCCTAATTTGGCCAGTGCAACAATTCGTCAACTTGCGTGGGACGTGGTACCAACGACAGGGGTTGAAGAGTTAGCGCGTGAAAAGCGTTACGAGGCGTTGGTTGCCATCGCGCGTGAAGTTGGTGCGAATGCGATTGTTACGGCCCACCATAAGGGTGATCAGGTTGAAACAATTTTGTATAAGCTGGCGCGTGGTAGCCGTTTGACCCAATTGGTGGGGATGGCTAAAAAGCAACAACTGCAAGGTGATATCGACTTGATTCGTCCGGTACTGCAACTGGATAAGGACATGCTGGGGCAGTTGGTCAACGAACCATTAACCGAGTGGGTTGAAGATTATACGAATGCAGATGAGACGTTTGCACGTAACCGCATGCGACATACCGTTGTACCAGCATTGGAAGATATCAACGAACAAACCAAAGATCACGTCATTGCATTCGCTGATCAACTTGCGGCGTTACAGAAGTTGGCGAGTGGGTCGATTAATGTGCACGTGAAGGCCTTGGAAGACGGCCGGTTAGATTGGCGGGTCGATGAGGCAGTTTTGTTGCTGGTGCTGCAGACGTGGTTGACTAAAAAACACGTTTTCGCCGTAAAAGATAGTCAGTTGATTCAAGCAATTCAATTGATGCGAAATCCGAATGTTAGCCGAGGTTTTATTGACCTTGGGAATAGCTTGCAACTAGAACGTTTCGAAAACTACTTATTGCTTTCACGAAAAGATTAAAGCGTTCACATTTCTTTTAGGTGTAGCACTAAACATTTACCGTCAAACATGGTATTCTTAATGCTATGTAACGATAGGGGAATTAAGATTTAGGAGATTGAAAAGACATGAACCAATGGGACATGAATAACGATATCGAGCGCGTGCTTTATAGCGAAGCCGATATTGCCGAAGCAGCAGAGCGTGTTGGTAAGCAACTAGCTGCCGATTACGAAGGACGTACACCAATCATTTTGTCAGTTTTGAAGGGTGCCGTACTTTGGACGGTCGATGTTATGCGTCACATGCAATACGCTGAAGTTGAATTTATCGACGTTTCTAGTTATAACGGTGGCGTTGCTTCATCAGGTGAAGTGCAAATGGTCACTGATTTGCAAACCGACATTTCAGGTCGCGATATCATCATTATGGAAGACATCGTGGACACTGGTCGTTCATTGAAGTTTATGATCGACTTGTTGATGGAACGTGGTGCAAAGTCAGTTAAGGTTGCCAGCTTGCTTGATAAGAAGGAAGGCCGCGTTGTTGAAGCAACGGTTGATTACATCGGCTTTGATGTTCCAAAGGCGTTCGTAGTTGGGTACGGCTTGGACTACAAGCAACTGTACCGTAACTTGCCATATGTTGGTGTCTTGAAGCGTGAAGTTTATGATCCTGCCCACGCGGACAAGGTTGATACGATCGACATCACGCCTGAGCACTAATTTCTGTCTCGGTAACATAATAATGATGCAACGAAGGTAGTAGTAACTATCTGTAGGAGGAATAGATGAAGAATCAACGAAACGGCAATTTTGTCCGGAATAGTTTGTTCTACGTAATCGTAGTCCTCGGTATTATGGGTTTGATTTACTGGGTAGCCGGTCCTTCTCAAACGACTAGTACGAAGACTATCTCTACGTCGACATTCATGACGGAATTGCGCGACAAGAAGATTAAAACCATCACGATTCAACCTGGCGCTGGTGTTTATGACGTTAAGGGTGAGTATCGTAAGGCACAAACGGATAAGAGCTCAAAGGATGAGTCTCTTGTCTCACTAGTTGGTGGTGCTTCAAATAAGGTGACAGGATTCGAAACCCAAGTCATTAGCAACGATCCAATTATGGAGAGCTTGCAAAAGGCTGCGGACAAGACGAAGACTGAAATCACAACAAAGCCAGAAGCTTCAAACTTCTGGGGTAACATGGCCATTTCATTCTTGCCAATCTTGTTGTTGGTTGGTGTGTTCTACTTGATGATGGGTGGCATGAGCCAAGGCGGACAAGGCGGTCGTGGTAACATGATGGGCTTCGGTAAGTCAAAGGCTAAGCCAGCTGATCCTTCAGAGAACAAGGTTCGCTTTGCGGACGTTGCTGGTGCTGAAGAAGAAAAGCAAGAATTGGTCGAAGTTGTTGAGTTCTTGAAGGATCCTAAGAAGTTCTTGAAGTTGGGTGCACGTATCCCATCTGGTGTTCTTCTTGAGGGGCCTCCAGGAACAGGTAAGACATTGTTGGCCCGTGCCGTTGCCGGTGAAGCTGGCGTACCATTCTTCTCAATCTCAGGTTCTGACTTTGTGGAGATGTTCGTCGGTGTCGGTGCTAGCCGTGTCCGTGATTTGTTTGATAACGCAAAGAAGGCTGCCCCATCAATCATCTTTATCGATGAAATTGATGCGGTCGGTCGCCAACGTGGTGCCGGCATGGGCGGTGGTCACGATGAGCGTGAGCAAACGTTGAACCAAATGTTGGTTGAAATGGACGGTTTCTCAGGTAGTGAAGGTGTCATTGTGATGGCCGCTACTAACCGTTCAGATGTCTTGGACCCAGCTTTGCTTCGTCCAGGTCGTTTCGACCGTAAGATTTTGGTTGGTCGTCCTGACGTTAAGGGTCGTGAGGCAATCTTGCACGTCCACGCTAAGAACAAGCCATTGGCTGATGACGTGGACTTGAAGGAAATCGCCAAGCAAACACCTGGTTTCGTCGGAGCTGACTTGGAAAACTTGTTGAACGAAGCGGCATTGTTGGCTGCTCGTCAAAACCACGATACGATTTACGCCAAGGATGTGGATGAAGCTGAGGACCGTGTTATTGCGGGACCAGCTAAGAAGGACCGTGTTGTTTCTGCTAAGGAACGTGAGACGGTTGCTTACCACGAAGCTGGTCACGCCATCGTTGGTTTGGTATTGAATGAAGCTCGTGTTGTTCACAAGGTAACGATTGTGCCACGTGGACGCGCCGGCGGATATGCAATCATGTTGCCACGTGAAGACCAAATGTTGATGAACAAGACGGACGCCATGGACCAAATTGCTGGTTTGATGGGTGGACGTGCGGCCGAAGAAATTATCTTCGACCAACAATCATCAGGTGCCTCAAACGACTTTGAGCAAGCAACTAACATCGCCCGCTCAATGGTTACGGAATACGGTATGTCAGACAAGCTTGGTATGGTACAACTTGAGAACGGTGGTCAACCATTCTTGGGTCGTTCATACGGTGAGTCAGCTGCCTACTCTGATGAGACAGCTCGTTTGATCGACGAAGAAGTTCGTCGTATTACGACTGAAGGTTACAACAAGGCGCACGAAATCATTGAAGAGTACAAGGACAAGCACGAAGCAATTGCGAAGGCTTTGTTGGAGTACGAGACGTTGGATGAGAAGCAAATCTTGAGCTTGTTCGAAACTGGTAAGATGCCAGAGACGACTAAGGTTGAAAAGAATGTTGAAACGCCAATGTCATATGATGAAGCTAAGGAAGCCGCCAACAGTAAGTTGACGGCCGACGAGGATGCACAACCAGCCGTTAAGGTTGAAGTTTTGCAACCACGCAAGCTTGATCAAGAATAATGAACGTTAGAGACGTGAATGAGTAATCGTTCACGTCTCTTTTCTATATGGTGAATGTGTTAAACTGGTAGACAGAAATATACGAAAAATAAGAGGCATGAAAAGATGACAGATACACTTGTACGTGCGGTGACGACTGACGGAAACTTCCGTGCGATTGCCATCGACGCAACGGAAATGATGCGCGAAGTCGCAACGTTCCACGAAGCATCACAATTGGGTACGACGGTTCTTGGTCGTGCATTGTTGGGTTCTTTGATGGTTTCAAACGCTGTCTTGAAGGGTGAAGAGCGCTTGGCAGTTGTAATGGATGGTAATGGTCCAGTTGGTAAGATTGTTGTTGAAGCATCAGCACAAGGTGAAGTGCGCGGTTACGTGACGAATCCAACTGTTGAATTGCCATTGACGGCAATGGGCCAACAAGATGTTGCCGGTGCTGTTGGTAACAACGGATTCTTGTCAGTGACCAAGGACTTCGGTGAAGGTGAGCCATTTACGGGTCAAGTGCAATTGGTAACTGGTGAAATTGGGGATGATTTGACTTACTACATGGCTAAGTCAGAACAAATTCCTTCTGCCGTTGCGGTTTCAGTCTTGGTTGATCCTGATGGTACAGTTGCAGCTGCTGGTGGGTTCATGATTTCAGCATTGCCAGATGCAGCTGATGAAGATATTACGGCTTTGGAAGAGAAGTTGGCTCATGTACCAGCTATCTCATCACAATTGCTTGAAGGTCACGCACCAATGGATTTGTTGGCTAACTTGTTTGGTAAGGATAACGTTAAGCAATTGACAACGACGGAAGTTTCTCTTTACCCTGAAATTTCAAAGCGCGAATATGAGCGCATGTTGGCTACTTTGCCAATGAAGGATTTGCAAGAAATGCTAGATGAAGATCATGGTGTTGAAGTGGTTGATCGCTTCACAGGTAAGAAGATTCAATTCGACGAGGCAGAGTTGGCAGGTATTATTGCAGCTAAGGATGCTGAAGGATTGTAATTTTGGGCGAGGCACTTGCAAAAAGTGGCCAATATTGGCAAACTAATAAGTATCTGTGGTAGAAATACCAACACAAATTATTGAAAGAAAAAGAGGCAACATAATGGCTGACCAAGAAGTGTCATTGAATGACCAAATGATCGCACGCCGTGACAAGATGGCTGAAATGCGCGAAGCTGGTATGGATCCATTCGGACACCGCTTTGAGCGTTCACACACGGCTGCAGAATTGCACGAGTTGTATGACAACGCAACTGCAGAAGATTTGGAAGAGCAAGCAATCGAAGTAACAATCGCTGGTCGTATGATGACGAAGCGTCGTTCAGGAAAGATTAGCTTTGCGGATATTAAGGACCGTTCAGGACGTGTCCAAGTCTTTGTGCAAAAGCCAGTTGTTGGTGAAGAGCAATACGAGTTGTTGAAGAAGGCTGACTTGGGAGATATCCTAGGGTTCACTGGTACGGTTATGAAGACGCGTGCTGGTGAGTTGTCAATCAACGTGACGTCAATTACACACTTGTCAAAGGCTTTGCGTCCATTGCCAGACAAGTACCACGGTTTGACTGACGTTGAGACGAAGTACCGTCAACGTTACTTGGACTTGATTGCTAACGACGATTCATTTGACCGTTTTGTTAAGCGTTCAAAGATCATCACGGCCGTTCGTCGCTACTTGGATGGCGAAGGCTTTATTGAAGTTGAGACGCCAATGCTTCAAAACGAAGCTGGTGGTGCATCAGCTCGTCCATTCATTACACACCACAACGCTTTGGATATCGACTTGTACATGCGTATCGCATTGGAGTTGCACTTGAAGCGTTTGATTGTTGGTGGCATGGAGCGTGTTTACGAAATTGGTCGTGTCTTCCGTAATGAAGGAATGGACCCTAAGCACAACCCAGAATTCACAGTTATCGAAACGTATGCTGCTTACTGGAACTTTGAAGATGTCATGGTAGAGACTGAGAACATCATCAAGGCTGCTGCAGCTGCTGTAACTGATGACTTGAAGATTACGTACCAAGGTCACGATATCGACTTGTCAAAGCCATTTGCTCGTAAGCACATGGTTGATTTGATTAAGGAAGAGACTGGCGTTGACTTCTGGCAACCAATGACGTTGGAAGAAGCACGTGCTATCGCTGACGAAAAGGGTGTTAAGTATGAACAATACTGGGGCGTTGGTCACATCATCAACGAGTTCTTCGAGACGTTTGTTGAGGATACGTTGATTCAACCTACATTTGTTTACGGACACCCAGTGGATGTATCACCATTGGCCAAGAAGAACGAAGAAGACGACCGCTTTACGGATCGCTTCGAATTGTTCATCGTTGGTGCTGAATATGGTAATGCCTTTACTGAATTGAACGACCCAATTGACCAACGCGAGCGTTTCGAAGCACAAGCTGCAGAACGTGCCGCTGGTAACGATGAGGCGGAAGGTATTGACGAAGACTTTATCGAGGCTTTGGAATACGGTATGCCACCTACTGGTGGATTGGGAATCGGAATCGATCGTTTGGTTATGTTGTTGACTGATACGGATACGATTCGTGACGTTTTGTTGTTCCCAACGATGCGTTAATAACGATTAAAAATTAAGGAGCGATGCCTAGATTTGGGCATCGCTCTTTTTTGTACAAAATAAATGCAACAAAGTTTGAAGAAAGTGTTGACAATTGGTAACTGTATCTGTAATATAGATTAAGTTGTTACGGGGTACGAGTTATCCGCGTGACACGCTTCAAAAAATTATCTTTAAATAAGTTGTTGACATTTGTTTCATCAACTGTTAAGATATATAAGTTGTCTGATGAGGCAACGACGTAGGTCATTGAAAACTGAATATCGTTTCGATGAAACAAATGTGTAGGGTCATCAAGTTAGTTCTTGATGCAAAAACATTTGCGAAGTCAATTCGCTAGTAAATTCGTTTAACTTCTGTTAAACAACAAAAATTGAGTTATACTCAAACTTCAAATTGAGAGTTTGATCCTGGCTCAGGATGAACGCTGGCGGCGTGCCTAATACATGCAAGTCGAACGCTTTGTGGTTCAACTGATTTGAAGAGCTTGCTCAGATATGACGATGGACATTGCAAAGAGTGGCGAACGGGTGAGTAACACGTGGGAAACCTACCTCTTAGCAGGGGATAACATTTGGAAACAGATGCTAATACCGTATAACAATGACAACCGCATGGTTGTTATTTAAAAGATGGTTCTGCTATCACTAAGAGATGGTCCCGCGGTGCATTAGCTAGTTGGTAAGGTAATGGCTTACCAAGGCGATGATGCATAGCCGAGTTGAGAGACTGATCGGCCACAATGGGACTGAGACACGGCCCATACTCCTACGGGAGGCAGCAGTAGGGAATCTTCCACAATGGGCGAAAGCCTGATGGAGCAACGCCGCGTGTGTGATGAAGGGTTTCGGCTCGTAAAACACTGTTGTAAGAGAAGAATGACATTGAGAGTAACTGTTCAATGTGTGACGGTATCTTACCAGAAAGGAACGGCTAAATACGTGCCAGCAGCCGCGGTAATACGTATGTTCCAAGCGTTATCCGGATTTATTGGGCGTAAAGCGAGCGCAGACGGTTATTTAAGTCTGAAGTGAAAGCCCTCAGCTCAACTGAGGAATTGCTTTGGAAACTGGATGACTTGAGTGCAGTAGAGGAAAGTGGAACTCCATGTGTAGCGGTGAAATGCGTAGATATATGGAAGAACACCAGTGGCGAAGGCGGCTTTCTGGACTGTAACTGACGTTGAGGCTCGAAAGTGTGGGTAGCAAACAGGATTAGATACCCTGGTAGTCCACACCGTAAACGATGAGTGCTAGGTGTTTGAGGGTTTCCGCCCTTAAGTGCCGCAGCTAACGCATTAAGCACTCCGCCTGGGGAGTACGACCGCAAGGTTGAAACTCAAAGGAATTGACGGGGACCCGCACAAGCGGTGGAGCATGTGGTTTAATTCGAAGCAACGCGAAGAACCTTACCAGGTCTTGACATCCCTTGACAACTCCAGAGATGGAGCGTTCCCTTCGGGGACAAGGTGACAGGTGGTGCATGGTTGTCGTCAGCTCGTGTCGTGAGATGTTGGGTTAAGTCCCGCAACGAGCGCAACCCTTATTACTAGTTGCCAGCATTCAGTTGGGCACTCTAGTGAGACTGCCGGTGACAAACCGGAGGAAGGTGGGGATGACGTCAAATCATCATGCCCCTTATGACCTGGGCTACACACGTGCTACAATGGCGTATACAACGAGTTGCCAACCCGCGAGGGTGAGCTAATCTCTTAAAGTACGTCTCAGTTCGGATTGTAGGCTGCAACTCGCCTACATGAAGTCGGAATCGCTAGTAATCGCGGATCAGCACGCCGCGGTGAATACGTTCCCGGGTCTTGTACACACCGCCCGTCACACCATGAGAGTTTGTAACACCCAAAGCCGGTGGGGTAACCTTCGGGAGCCAGCCGTCTAAGGTGGGACAGATGATTAGGGTGAAGTCGTAACAAGGTAGCCGTAGGAGAACCTGCGGCTGGATCACCTCCTTTCTAAGGAAAATCGGAAACCTACACATTCATTGAAACGATATTCAGTTTTGAGTGATTTACACTCAAACAAGACAGAGAGTCGAATCTCATGGGACTGTAGCTCAGCTGGTTAGAGCGCACCCCTGATAAGGGTGAGGTCGGAGGTTCGAGTCCTCTCAGTCCCATATAATGGGGAATTAGCTCAGCTGGGAGAGCACCTGCTTTGCAAGCAGGGGGTCATCGGTTCGATCCCGATATTCTCCATTGAAACCTTCGGGTTTCAATATTAGATCTTTGAAAACTGAATCATAATTGTAAATTTTTAAATTCATTTAATATTGTTAATTCAATATAAATTGAGCCGAAAAAATACACCGCGTAATTTTTTGAGTTTTTTAAATTAGTTTAAAATCGCTTGTGGCCTTTGAGCCACATACTCAAACTTATATCATCAACGTTAGTTGATAGGTTAAGTTATTAAGGGCGCATGGTGGATGCCTTGGCACTAGGAGCCGATGAAGGACGGGACTAACACCGATATGCTTCGGGGAGCTGTAAGTAAGCTTTGATCCGGAGATTTCCGAATGGGGGAACCCAACTTGTTATGCAAGTTATCACCTAATGAATATATAGTTAGGTTGAAGGTAGACGTTGTGAACTGAAACATCTCATTAGCAACAGGAATAGAAAGAAAAATCGATTCCGCCAGTAGCGGCGAGCGAAAACGGAAGAGCCCAAACCAAAGTGCTTGCACTTTGGGGTTGTAGGACTGCCATTGTGGAGTTACAAAATTGTTTATTAGCAGAATCAGCTGGGAAGCTGAGCGAGACAGGGTGATAGCCCCGTATGCGAAAGTAAGCAATCTCCCGTGCAGGATCCTGAGTACGGCCGGACACGTGAAATCCGGTCGGAATCCGCGAGGACCATCTCGCAAGGCTAAATACTCCCTAGTGACCGATAGTGAACCAGTACCGTGAGGGAAAGGTGAAAAGCACCCCGGAAGGGGAGTGAAAAAGTTCCTGAAACCATGTGCCTACAAGAAGTTAGAGCCCGTTAATGGGTGATAGCGTGCCTTTTGTAGAATGAACCGGCGAGTTACGATACCATGCAAGGTTAAGGTGGAAAGACCGGAGCCGTAGCGAAAGCGAGTCTGAAATGGGCGAATTAGTATGTTGTTGTAGACCCGAAACCAGGTGACCTACCCATGTCCAGGGTGAAGGTGCGGTAAAACGCACTGGAGGCCCGAACCCGTGCATGTTGAAAAATGCTGGGATGAGGTGTGGGTAGCGGTGAAATTCCAATCGAACTTGGAGATAGCTGGTTCTCTCCGAAATAGCTTTAGGGCTAGCCTCGGAATGTAGCGTGTTGGAGGTAGAGCACTGTTTTGGTGCGGGGCCCATCTCGGGTTACCAAATTAAGATAAACTCCGAATGCCAATCACGTATGTCCGGGAGTCAGACAGTGAGTGATAAGATCC
>CP168942.1:412500-417500 GCA_041871065.1 Weissella confusa
GATACTTATGGTGATTGGCTGGCAGAATTGTTTGAGAAGTATCGTGGCGCAGCGTGGTATTTGAATGCCTCATTGGCAACGACTAAGGTTAGACATGCCAGTAGAATGCAAAGCAAAGAGTTTGGCGACGAAGAACTAGATGCATGGTATCGGCCACATGACACAATCGATGAGCTGAATGAATATCTGGTCCCTGAAACTTGGACGAAAGACGACACAGTGATGGCAATTTTGCGTACACTATCTGATATAAAGCAGACTGAAAATGTCGAAGGTTTTAGACAAACAGCTGATGTGATAAATAAAGAAGAATCGTAATTCAGAAAAGGTCCCGCATCACATATCGATGCGGGACCTTTTTAACTAGTTTGGATAAGTTAATGTTTTCAATGCCTTATTGTTAGAATCAACAACTTTAATAGTTAATCTAGGGTTTTTAGTACCAGCTTCAGTAATTGATCGAAGGACTTTCTGGGCTAATTGGTCAACTTGATCACCGTTAGTAGTAAGCGCCATGTTAATCATTGCTGGCGAGAGCTTATCAGAAGTGACCGTCAATGTCACTGAGTCGTTTTTTGCGACAGCGTTTGTATCTGAAAATAGTCCTCTTGAGCTCTGCTTCAAGTTAAAAGCTTCGTTGTTCAACTGAAGGGCGACATCATCTGGTGTCATAGGCGCCAGTTCGACGTTTTTAAGTTTTGCACCTGCGGCCAGTGTGCCATCCTTAATGGGCAGTATGTCGGTGACGCGCTGCTCGACGAAGTGTCGCTCCAGCTGAATACCACCAAAAATAGCGATACCTAGTATTAAAAGTATGCCAATGGTTATTTTCCAACCTTTTTTCATATTTCCCCTCCTTAAATCTGTACAGACTCACTATACCGCGATTTTAAGCAAACGGCTTAATTTTTGAAATGAGATAGTTTCCTAACACGAGTGCGATGTTCGCCGAGATGAAGAGTTTCAGACTAACAATTAGAAGTGCCCGTTGGTCGAAACCAATGGCGGCCATATAGCTAAATCTGATTAACCAGGTCGTGGGAATAAAAAACATCGTATGATCAAACAATGCTGTTTCTGCTATTAGGGCAATCACAGCAGCGCCTGTCATGATTAGATAGGCAATTGGCGCATTAAAATTCCGCGACAGTATATAAGTGATTTGCCCTACCATCAACAAGTTGAGCATTAGCAGTAATGGTAGCCAACTTATGGATACATGCGTCATATGAACTAGGACGCCATAACTAATAAGCGCAAGTACGCCATGAAGCATCCAATGCGTCAGAATTTGCATCTCGCCCCATGTAAAGTAGGCATTTTTCAGATGAGTTGTAATCATAAAGTTTCCTGCTGACCGGTCACACTGTACGGTTTGAATAATTGAGATGCTCAGTAATAATGGACTGAATAACCCTATGAACAGTTTGACTAGGACGACAAACTGACCAGGTTGTTGTAGGCGTGGTAAGTAAAGGGCGAGTACAAAAGTTACCACGAGATAACTGAGTAGCACCGCTGGTAGTAATCTTTTTCGATGTTTGATAAATTCAACGGCTAGAATTTTACTTGGCATGGTTTTGTCTCCTTGTATGTAAGTACAGGATGCCTTCCAGTAGCGCAACCATGACAAACGTTGTGATGATTGCTGGTCCAATAAGGCTATTGCTGTAATGATCTATAGCCAGGCCGTTTGGATTAACGCCAGCCAAATGCGCAATGTTATAAGTTGCGACGGACCATGGGGTAGGTAGTGTACCTACGCCTGATATTAGTAGAGATAACACTGCCAAAACAGTAATAAAATTAGGCAGGTTGATGATTAACAGATAGATTACTGGTAATAACCATGATGCGAATAGTGCTATAAATAACATTGGTAGTACTATTCCCTGGTAGAGGTTGAGATCGGATATGCCAGATGTGAATGCTATAAATGTAAGGGATAAAACTTCGTAAAGAACCAAACCTTTAAAGAATAACCAGTACAGATTTAATACTAGGGCATGATAGTAGGTTGGCATATCAATAACTGACTGACGGACATTAAAGAAATTACCCGCGACCTGTTCTTGTCTAGCTTTTTCGAACGCCAATACAGTGAGGCCGGTATATAGCCATATGGTTGTAAAGTTATTTTGAAAAGTTGCCAGACGGATGTTGTTTGGTAGAGACGTAGGCAGTAACCAAATGCTTGTAAAAACGTTGGCGATGATATTGGTAGCGACGACCACCCAGCTAATATGACTGTGGCGTAGCTTTAAATATTCCATCGATAGATAACGGTTCATGATGTTTTGGCGCCTCCTTTAGTTGTTATGATCACGATAAATAGTCGTGAGTTCTTCAGGAGTATAGTTGCCACTGGTCGAAGCGTACTTTATTTCACCATGTTTCAAAATAGCGAAAGCATCGAATACGGTCGCCAATTCAGTAATTTGATGCGTGGTTATCATAATGGTCATACCGTCAGCAGCTAGGGTATGCACAATAGACTTGAAGTCATCAACGCCGGCCATGTCCAATCCATTAGTTGGCTCATCCAAAATTAGAAACTGTGGGTTATGGATAATAGCCATGGCGATACCTAACCGTTGCTTCATGCCCAATGAGAAGTTCTTCACCCTTAACTTGTTGCTGACGTCAGCTAGACCAACCGTCTTAAGCGTCTTGTTAATCGACTCTGCTGGTAGATGGTATAAGAGAACCATGATTTGTAAATTTTCGTGTGCGGTCAAGTTCGGGTAAATAGCAGGTAGTTCGATGAGGGCGCCAAAGTCCTTCGCTTGATCACGCGGTAATGGTTGATTGTTATAAGTCATTGATCCTGAGAAATGCTTATTAAGGCCGAGAATCGTTTTCAATAAGGTTGTCTTACCAGCACCGTTGTCACCCAATAGGCCAAAGATGCTACCGGATGGAATAGTGAGCGAGACGTCACGTAGTATTTGTTGCCGGCGATGCTGCACGGATAAGTTTTCAATAAGTAAGGTATTACTCATGTTGTTGCTCCTTAAAATGACAAACTATGCTTGAAGTTGGCAGGCTATTCACCAAACACCAAGCAGTTACCGTTAGGATACCGCTTTGGAAATTGATAAGTGTATACATTATTGAACGTATAATTAAGCCTTACATATAAAGGTTAGATACCTAATCGATAAAATGTGTAATGCGTCCGGTTAATGGTAGATATATCTGGTACGTTGGTGAAACATTTGGAAGGATATAAATCCTGTTTTAGCTATTGCACTGATTTAATAAAAGGGGTAATATGTTCAAGTTGTCTTTTGAAGAAAGCAACGCCAAAAAGATGTTCAACAAAGTTGTTGACATTTAGTAAAACGTTCTGTATTATATATTAAGTCGTCTCAGGGATATGAATTATCTATGAACGACGTATGAAAATTGATTGGAATTAGTTGTTGACATTTCATTCTTTCTTCTGTAATATAGATTAAGTCGTCAAGGCGACGACGTAGGTCATTGAAAACTGAATATCGTTTCGATGAAACAAATGTGTAGGGTCATCAAGCTAAGCTTGATGCAAAAACATTTGCGAAGTCAATTCGCTAGTAAATTCGTTTAACTTCTGTTAAACAACAAAAATTGAGTTATACTCAAACTTCAAATTGAGAGTTTGATCCTGGCTCAGGATGAACGCTGGCGGCGTGCCTAATACATGCAAGTCGAACGCTTTGTGGTTCAACTGATTTGAAGAGCTTGCTCAGATATGACGATGGACATTGCAAAGAGTGGCGAACGGGTGAGTAACACGTGGGAAACCTACCTCTTAGCAGGGGATAACATTTGGAAACAGATGCTAATACCGTATAACAATGACAACCGCATGGTTGTTATTTAAAAGATGGTTCTGCTATCACTAAGAGATGGTCCCGCGGTGCATTAGCTAGTTGGTAAGGTAATGGCTTACCAAGGCGATGATGCATAGCCGAGTTGAGAGACTGATCGGCCACAATGGGACTGAGACACGGCCCATACTCCTACGGGAGGCAGCAGTAGGGAATCTTCCACAATGGGCGAAAGCCTGATGGAGCAACGCCGCGTGTGTGATGAAGGGTTTCGGCTCGTAAAACACTGTTGTAAGAGAAGAATGACATTGAGAGTAACTGTTCAATGTGTGACGGTATCTTACCAGAAAGGAACGGCTAAATACGTGCCAGCAGCCGCGGTAATACGTATGTTCCAAGCGTTATCCGGATTTATTGGGCGTAAAGCGAGCGCAGACGGTTATTTAAGTCTGAAGTGAAAGCCCTCAGCTCAACTGAGGAATTGCTTTGGAAACTGGATGACTTGAGTGCAGTAGAGGAAAGTGGAACTCCATGTGTAGCGGTGAAATGCGTAGATATATGGAAGAACACCAGTGGCGAAGGCGGCTTTCTGGACTGTAACTGACGTTGAGGCTCGAAAGTGTGGGTAGCAAACAGGATTAGATACCCTGGTAGTCCACACCGTAAACGATGAGTGCTAGGTGTTTGAGGGTTTCCGCCCTTAAGTGCCGCAGCTAACGCATTAAGCACTCCGCCTGGGGAGTACGACCGCAAGGTTGAAACTCAAAGGAATTGACGGGGACCCGCACAAGCGGTGGAGCATGTGGTTTAATTCGAAGCAACGCGAAGAACCTTACCAGGTCTTGACATCCCTTGACAACTCCAGAGATGGAGCGTTCCCTTCGGGGACAAGGTGACAGGTGGTGCATGGTTGTCGTCAGCTCGTGTCGTGAGATGTTGGGTTAAGTCCCGCAACGAGCGCAACCCTTATTACTAGTTGCCAGCATTCAGTTGGGCACTCTAGTGAGACTGCCGGTGACAAACCGGAGGAAGGTGGGGATGACGTCAAATCATCATGCCCCTTATGACCTGGGCTACACACGTGCTACAATGGCGTATACAACGAGTTGCCAACCCGCGAGGGTGAGCTAATCTCTTAAAGTACGTCTCAGTTCGGATTGTAGGCTGCAACTCGCCTACATGAAGTCG
>CP168942.1:422500-427500 GCA_041871065.1 Weissella confusa
GTTTAGAAACATCTCAATATGATCAAATGATATTTGCTCGTCATCATAAGGACCAACGTGTAGCATTTGAACCACGCGTTTCTCAGGTAACGTGACAATATCAACTTTATCAATCAGCTTAGATTTACCCGCTGCTTTAGCGTCTAAAAGCATCTTTTCAGCAAGTGCGATGGGCACAAAGTCTGGAATCAGCATGCGTAGTCTAAAGACAAAGTCGTCTTTGGTCCAGGCCCCTCGATCAACAGCGACGCGACTGATTGTCCAATCGCCTAGTAGAGGTGGGACTGTGTAATCAGTATAGATGCCATGAAGAGATGAGTCTGCTTTCTTGAAGGCCATCTTGGTCGGATACGCAACACTGTATAAGGCTGCAATGTAATCAGGAAACAATGCATCGTTGGGATTGCCTGTGCCGTGAATTTCAAAATAAGAATGGCTAGGTACCACGACTTGCTTAGGACGCTTGGTTGAATTGAACTCAACCGCGGCCATTTTCTTAAAATCGTATTTCATAAGATTAACCCATAATAAAATCGTAAATCTGATTCTTAGCGGCCAAGTTACGCGTCAGTGGCCAAATTGGATAGGCGTGTGGTAACCCAGTGCCTTCGATATAGGTCACACTGTCAGCGAACTTTTTGGCGAAAATGCGGTTATCTGGATTTGTTAAGTCACGTGTACCACTGATTAAAAGAATCTTTTGGTGATCAAAGTTACCGTTGATAGGTGAGACGATCGGTTCAACGATATCGTGTGAACCACGGATGGCTTCTATCAAGTCAGGCATGGCGTTTAATGACAAAACGGGATCGTGTTTTGCGGCGTCTTCAATATCCGGATTAGCTAGTGTCATATCAACCATTGGACTGATGGCAACAATGCGCTTGATAGGGAATGCCTCCATTAGTTGGACATAACCAAGCGCAATCTGAGCACCGGCGGAATCACCAACCAAGACAATGTCACAATCATCGTAAGTGTGACGTAAACGCCAAATGGCTTGATGCACACGTTCGTAAATTTCATCCAGTGTTGCATGTGGTACTAGTGGGTAATCCAACACAGCACATGGGATATTTGTATTACGTACTAAATCACCAATGAAATGCCAGTGGTAGGCAGTTATTGGTTCAATAAAGCCACCGCCATGTAAGTACAACATGATGGTAGTGGGTTTGTGTAAATTAAAATCCTTAGGGACTAGAATCTCCATGTACTCTTCAGATACAACTTCGAATTCATGACGCAATTTCGCACTAGGCTCAGCGGCTGTGGCAGGCTTGCTTGCTAACTCTTCCCACAGTTCCTTACCAGAAAGTTGCCAGACGTGATTAAGCCCAAGAATACGGCTACCAAATACAAAAAGTTGACGATACATAGACTTTCCTCCTTTCGAGTGAGTTCTCAGTATCGCTATTGTAGCAAGTGGACATGATGAAATTGCGTAAAAAAATACCCCAGTAAGTGAATACTGGGGTAGAAGACTATAGTAGTAATTCGAATTCAAGGTTATTGTATTGGTCACGTTCGCGGATTTGGCGGTAACCAAACTCTTGTTCCTCACGAACAAGCAGATCAGTGTGCCAAGTAATCTTGTCAGCGAAGTTCGCAAACATCTCTTCCTTAAGTTGGTTCACTAGGGATAGGAACTTGGTAGCTTCGTCAGCAGTCATTGATGCGTATAGGCGCTCGTCGTTACCGTACTTCTTTGAGTTACGCTTCAACATGACGTTCATCACTTGACGTGTGTAGGCAGGGTTGCGGTTCAAACGGACGCTAACGTTAATGTGGTTGTAGTGGAAGTCACGGCTGTATTGTAGCAACATTGCTAGAAACTCAGCAGCATCCACCTTTTCGGGTTTGTTTGCCATGTATTTTTGATTCCTTAATCTGTTTTATTACTGTCTACTAGTATAGCACGACTTAAAATTGAACTGAGAAAATGTTTCTGTTGAACAAAGGGGTTGCACTGATTTAATAAAAGGGGTAATATATTCAAGTTGTCTTTTGAAGAAAGCAACGCCAAAAAGATGTTCAACAAAGTTGTTGACATTTAGTAAAACGTTCTGTATTATATATTAAGTCGTCTCAGGGATATGAATTATCTATGAACGACGTATGAAAATTGATTGGAATTAGTTGTTGACATTTCATTCTTTCTTCTGTAATATAGATTAAGTCGTCAAGGCGACGACGTAGGTCATTGAAAACTGAATATCGTTTCGATGAAACAAATGTGTAGGGTCATCAAGCTAAGCTTGATGCAAAAACATTTGCGAAGTCAATTCGCTAGTAAATTCGTTTAACTTCTGTTAAACAACAAAAATTGAGTTATACTCAAACTTCAAATTGAGAGTTTGATCCTGGCTCAGGATGAACGCTGGCGGCGTGCCTAATACATGCAAGTCGAACGCTTTGTGGTTCAACTGATTTGAAGAGCTTGCTCAGATATGACGATGGACATTGCAAAGAGTGGCGAACGGGTGAGTAACACGTGGGAAACCTACCTCTTAGCAGGGGATAACATTTGGAAACAGATGCTAATACCGTATAACAATGACAACCGCATGGTTGTTATTTAAAAGATGGTTCTGCTATCACTAAGAGATGGTCCCGCGGTGCATTAGCTAGTTGGTAAGGTAATGGCTTACCAAGGCGATGATGCATAGCCGAGTTGAGAGACTGATCGGCCACAATGGGACTGAGACACGGCCCATACTCCTACGGGAGGCAGCAGTAGGGAATCTTCCACAATGGGCGAAAGCCTGATGGAGCAACGCCGCGTGTGTGATGAAGGGTTTCGGCTCGTAAAACACTGTTGTAAGAGAAGAATGACATTGAGAGTAACTGTTCAATGTGTGACGGTATCTTACCAGAAAGGAACGGCTAAATACGTGCCAGCAGCCGCGGTAATACGTATGTTCCAAGCGTTATCCGGATTTATTGGGCGTAAAGCGAGCGCAGACGGTTATTTAAGTCTGAAGTGAAAGCCCTCAGCTCAACTGAGGAATTGCTTTGGAAACTGGATGACTTGAGTGCAGTAGAGGAAAGTGGAACTCCATGTGTAGCGGTGAAATGCGTAGATATATGGAAGAACACCAGTGGCGAAGGCGGCTTTCTGGACTGTAACTGACGTTGAGGCTCGAAAGTGTGGGTAGCAAACAGGATTAGATACCCTGGTAGTCCACACCGTAAACGATGAGTGCTAGGTGTTTGAGGGTTTCCGCCCTTAAGTGCCGCAGCTAACGCATTAAGCACTCCGCCTGGGGAGTACGACCGCAAGGTTGAAACTCAAAGGAATTGACGGGGACCCGCACAAGCGGTGGAGCATGTGGTTTAATTCGAAGCAACGCGAAGAACCTTACCAGGTCTTGACATCCCTTGACAACTCCAGAGATGGAGCGTTCCCTTCGGGGACAAGGTGACAGGTGGTGCATGGTTGTCGTCAGCTCGTGTCGTGAGATGTTGGGTTAAGTCCCGCAACGAGCGCAACCCTTATTACTAGTTGCCAGCATTCAGTTGGGCACTCTAGTGAGACTGCCGGTGACAAACCGGAGGAAGGTGGGGATGACGTCAAATCATCATGCCCCTTATGACCTGGGCTACACACGTGCTACAATGGCGTATACAACGAGTTGCCAACCCGCGAGGGTGAGCTAATCTCTTAAAGTACGTCTCAGTTCGGATTGTAGGCTGCAACTCGCCTACATGAAGTCGGAATCGCTAGTAATCGCGGATCAGCACGCCGCGGTGAATACGTTCCCGGGTCTTGTACACACCGCCCGTCACACCATGAGAGTTTGTAACACCCAAAGCCGGTGGGGTAACCTTCGGGAGCCAGCCGTCTAAGGTGGGACAGATGATTAGGGTGAAGTCGTAACAAGGTAGCCGTAGGAGAACCTGCGGCTGGATCACCTCCTTTCTAAGGAAAATCGGAAACCTACACATTCACGAAACGATATTCAGTTTTGAGTGATTTACACTCAAACTTAGTTCTTTGAAAACTGAATCATAATTGTAAATTTTTAAATTCATTTAATATTGTTAATCAATATAAATTGAGCCGAAAAAATACACCGCGTAATTTTTTGAGTTTTTTAAATTAGTTTAAAATCGCTTGTGGCCTTGAGCCACATACTCAAACTTATATCATCAACGTCAGTTGATAGGTTAAGTTATTAAGGGCGCATGGTGGATGCCTTGGCACTAGGAGCCGATGAAGGACGGGACTAACACCGATATGCTTCGGGGAGCTGTAAGTAAGCTTTGATCCGGAGATTTCCGAATGGGGGAACCCAACTTGTTATGCAAGTTATCACCTAATGAATATATAGTTAGGTTGAAGGTAGACGTTGTGAACTGAAACATCTCATTAGCAACAGGAATAGAAAGAAAAATCGATACCGTCAGTAGCGGCGAGCGAAATCGGTAGAGCCCAAACCAAAGTGCTTGCACTTTGGGGTTGTAGGACTGACATTGTGGAGTTACAAAGTTAACATTTAGCAGAATCAGCTGGGAAGCTGAGCGAGACAGGGTGATAGCCCCGTATGCGAAAAGTGTTGACCTCCCGTCAGGATCCTGAGTACGGCCGGACACGTGAAATCCGGTCGGAATCCGCGAGGACCATCTCGCAAGGCTAAATACTCCCTAGTGACCGATAGTGAACCAGTACCGTGAGGGAAAGGTGAAAAGCACCCCGGAAGGGGAGTGAAAAAGTTCCTGAAACCATGTGCCTACAAGAAGTTAGAGCCCGTTAATGGGTGATAGCGTGCCTTTTGTAGAATGAACCGGCGAGTTACGATACCATGCAAGGTTAAGGTGGAAAGACCGGAGCCGTAGCGAAAGCGAGTCTGAAATGGGCGAATTAGTATGTTGTTGTAGACCCGAAACCAGGTGACCTACCCATGTCCAGGGTGAAGGTGCGGTAAAACGCACTGGAGGCCCGAACCCGTGCATGTTGAAAAATGCTGGGATGAGGTGTGGGTAGCGGTGAAATTCCA
>CP168942.1:430000-620000 GCA_041871065.1 Weissella confusa
CCGCATTAGCGGATGAACAAGAAAATGGACAGCAAGATCAGCCACAACAAACGGTAACGGAAACTGCGCCGATTGAGAATGCGGTGGTGGTCGTGACAGACGAAGAAAGTAATGCAGCTAGTGAAGCTGTTGTGGCGGATGAAAGTGAAGCAGCAAAATCAGAAAGCGTTGCAGAATCATCTGCTGCATCAGAGAACACGGATGAGAGTGTTATATCCGATTCATCGGCGGACAGTACAGTCGCAAGTTCAGAGGCCGAAAGCGTTGCGAATAGCTCGGTCGCAACACCGTCAGCTAGCTCACAAGCATCGACAACTAGTAGTGCTTCAGTAGCATCAACTGACAAGGCTGACAGCGCTACTAGCTCAGTGGCATCTGATATTCAAAAGCCGTCAATATTGATTGGTAAGGCACCGGTTTCAAGTGCAGCTGCAAAGCAAGAATCAGTTGCTAAGACACCAGCTAAAGAAGCAACAAATAATCAAACAAAAACGACCGCACCGGCAGCGCCAACCGAAAAGAATGGTTATGTGGACGGAGTATTCTATCGTCATAACGAGCGCGTGAATGGCTATGTTTATGATGGTAAGCATTACGTCTTATTCAAGAATGGTCTTAAGCAAGTTGGTGTGCAACGTTATCAGAATGGGTTGTATTACTTTAATCCTAAGACTGGCGAAATGGTAAAAAACAAGTATGAGACGCAAAATGGGGCCAGTTACCTATTTGGTAAAGACGGTAAGGCAACCACAGATGTGCAACACTGGAATGTGACTTATTATTACTTTAACCACGATACGTACAAGCGTGTAAATAATGCCTATCTGCAATCTCGATGGGGCCAATGGTACTTATTCGGATCGGATGGACGCATTCAGACTGACGTGCAACGTTGGGCAGGTAGTTACTATTACTTTGATCACAATACCTTCTTGCGTCGTGATAACAACTATTTGCAGTCACGTTGGGGTGATTGGTACCTATTTGGTAGCGATGGCCGGATTAAGACGGATGTGCAACAGTGGGCAGGTAGTTATTATTACTTTGACCACAACACGTACCTACGCCAAGACAATAACTACCTCCAATCAAATTGGGGCTTGTGGTACATGTTTGGTGATAATGGGCGTATCGTGACTGGTGTTAAAGACTGGTACGGTGATACCTATTACTTTGATAAGGGTACTTATCTAAAGGCCACAAACTCTTCACGCAATGTGGATTACGGGATTGCGCACTTCAATGGTGGCGGTGCGATGGATGCCATTACGTTGAATCACCGTTGGTACTCACAACTAAACGCAGGTATGCCACAAGGATGTGAGGGAGCATCACTTCAAATTGCGGCGTCTGTTAAGGGACGTTACTACGACATTAATGCGTTGTATCGCCAGATGGGTTACGGCTGGAACGTCGCCCCATGGCAAGGATTCTATGGTGATCCATACAGCGCTGGGGCTGCCAAGGTTGAAACCATCTTTGCCACGGCAATGACAGATCGTTTGAAGCCAATGGTTAAAGGGATTAGAGATTTGACTGGGGCTGGTGTCGGAACAGTTATGAGCGAGCTTCGTAACGGTCGGGCTGTTGTTACCTGGGGAAACTATAATTGGAACCTGGCCAACCAGAAGGCTTTCCACGTGATGACCATCGTTGGGTATCGCAACGGCCAGTTCTTGATTTCTGATCCATATGCCACGAGTCCACGTGAGTATTGGTTGAATATGGGACAATGGGAGTCAGTTAACGCCGGTACAAACGCTGTCGGCTGGGCAACGCCGTCACGTATGAATCTCACAATTGTATAAAGCAGACTACGAACGTCACTCGAAAAATCGGGTGGCGTTTTCCTTTTGTAAAGTAACTATTTACAAAAACACAATGGAATCATGACACAACACTGACTAAACACATACAAAGGGTCACTATACTTAAAGATGTCGTAAGGGGTAAGCGCCTCAATCTGCTACTACTAACTGTGGCTTACCGCTTACGACCTAACTCGAATAATACATGACCAGAGAAGGAGTCAGTGATGAATAAGAAGCAGTTTGTTGTGGGAAGTACTGTTGTTCTCGTATTAGCCGGGGGATTGGTTGGGCATGATGCAAATGCCGCAAAGAAAAAGCAAGTGTTGGCTGTGGGGTCAACCGCTTTACAACCACTAGCGTCACAAGCCGCTGAGATGTATGGAGAGAAGCATCCTGGCGTGTCAGTTGTCGTGCAAGGTGGTGGATCTGGTGCTGGCCTAAGCCAAGTTGGTAAGGGTGGCGTGACTATTGGGAATTCTGATATCTTTGCGAGTCAGAAGGACGGGGTCGATGATAAAAAGTTAACCGATCACAAAGTAGCAGTTGTTGGTATCACGCCAGTTGTGAACAAGGATGTGCCGGTGAAGTCTTTGACAAAGGCTGAGCTTCGTGACATCTTCACGGGCAAGATTACCAACTGGAAGGACGTTGGTGGCAAGGATGAAGATATCGTCCTAGTTAACCGTGCCCAAGGTTCTGGTACACGTTTCACGTTTGAACATGATGTGTTGGACGGCGAGAGCGCCAAGACGTCACAAGAGCAAGATGATAATGGCGCCGTTCAAAAGATTGTGTCAACGACACCAGGCGCTATTTCATATTTGGCTTTCTCATACACGACAGGACCGAATGCCAAGGGAATTAAGACGGTTGCCATTGATAAGGTGAAGCCAACGGATAAAAATGTTGCGTCAAACAAGTGGCAAATCTGGGCCTATGAGCATATGTACACAACGAAGAAGACTGATAAGAACACAAAGTCTTACATCAAGTTTGTACAATCAAAGGCCATGAAATCAACAATCAAGAAGTTGGGATACATTCCGGTTTCTGATATGAAGGTTACTAAGAACGCTGACGGCGACGTCAAAAAGAATTAACGATAAGATGAGCACGTTGAACAGAGAGTCAATGTGCTCTTTTTTTGGACAAAAACGATAAAACTTCCTCTTTATTAACAAGGGGGATGTTATGGAATTTGATCAAAGTCTATTTTATGGACGACTAGTGCCGGTGACGAACACGGCCACACTGCCAGATAATGTGGTGGTGACATCAGCAATTGAACACAACACTTGTCAGCGGTGTGCGACGACAATTAAACCAGATTGGCGTTTGTCAGACGGCGCTAGTTTTTGTTGGGCATGTGCCAACTTAGGACGACTTTCAAGTCAGGAGGTCTTAGTGACAATACCTGAGCCACATACATTTGAAATTGATTCGGATCCTTGTGTGTGGACGGGAAAATTAACGTCAGCTCAGCAACGCGTGGCGGATGACCAAATCAAAGCATTAGCGAATGGTGATTCACATCTCACGTATGCCGTGACAGGCGCTGGTAAAACGGAAATGTTATTTCCGATGCTGGCGTATGCGCTACAAGCTGGAAAACGTGTCGCCATCGTGTCACCGCGTGTGGATGTGATTGTTGAATTAGCACCTCGTATTCGGGCGGCATTTGTCACGGATTTCGTCACTCTTTATGGTGATTCACCAGACGAATACCGCTATACCCAGTTAGTTTTGGCTTCAACACATCAATTATTGCGTTTCAAACAAGCCTTTGATGTCATTGTGATTGATGAAGTTGACGCTTTTCCATATGCGGAAAACCAGCAACTAATTGGTGCTTTGCAACAGGCTACCGCCAAACAGGGTTCCCATTTTTATCTAACGGCGACACCGAGTCCACGGTTATTGCGCGAGGTACGCCGTAAGCAAATGGCGATTAGTTTGTTGCCACGTCGGTTCCACGGTAATCCACTACCGAATTTTACAATTCGTCGGATTGGCGATTGGCGTAAAAAGTTGCCTAAACGGGTACGACGATTGCTCCAGACGTATCAACAAAGTGGGCAACGCTTTCTACTATTTGTGCCGACGGTTGCTGATTTAGATATTGTGCTAATGATGGTTCATCACATGACACCTGAAATCGCCATTGCAGCTACACACGCGGCAGATCCAGAACGGCAAGCGAAGGTGCAGGCAATGCGTGAAGAAAGCCTCCAAGCTTTGATTACGACTACTATCTTAGAACGTGGCGTAACCTTCCCAGGAATTGACGTGATTATTTTAGGGGCTGATGATTCAGTATTTAGTCAGGCGGCGCTTATTCAGATTGCTGGGCGATGTGGGCGTAGTAGTAGCCGACCATTCGGCGTGGTCACATCATTCGTGCAAGAAAGAACGCAAACATTATTAGCAGCGCGGAGTGAGATTAATTATTTGAATCAAATGGGGCAAAATTATGAGGTGTGAGTTTTGCGGAACGAGTGTCACAGAAACCTGGCGATTAACTGATTTCTGGCAGTTTAAAACAAAATCCCAACAACCCATTTGTCAGGCATGTTGGGAAAAATTCACACCAATTCTTGGCCCGACTTGCCAAGAATGTGGTCGAGCATCCCAACAAGAAATATGTGAGGATTGCCAGGTTTGGTTAGGGGGATGGCTATCCGCCACTTAATAATCAAGCGCTGTTTAAATACGATGCCATGATGCACGATTACTTTCAGCAGTATAAGTTTCGAGGTGGGTATCATCTGCGAACAATTTTCCAAAATGCGCTGCAGAAAAGGTTGGCTGAAGTTTCAGTGGATATGATTGTGCCAATCCCAGTTAGTCCCGACACGTTGGCGATGCGCGGGTTCAACCAAGTTAATGGTCTATTAGAAATATGTGAAACAAATGATATTCTATGTTGTATATCGCATAACAAGAGTGTACAATCATTGAAAACACGTCAGGATCGTCTAAATACGGTACAGCCATTTATGTGCCAATTGGGTAATCTTGATTTAACTGGTCAGAGAATTTGCTTAGTTGATGATGTTTATACTACAGGGAGAACCTTGCGACATGCTGCGACGTGTTTATATGAATGTGGTGCGAAACAGATATGCACGATTACCTTAGCTAGATGACGGAGCTATGAACAGTTTATGAAAACGCTTTCTCTCTTGTCATCTGAGTGTTACAATATAGTTACCGAAAGGACATCTCAAGGATACTTTGGGAGATGCGTGAAGCCATTATTAGGGGACTAGGCCCACGCAAAATAAGTCAGATAGGAGACAGAATTATGCTAGAATTTAAGGTACGTGGTGAAAACATTGAGGTCACAGACGCGATGACTGAGTACATCGAGAAGCGTTTGTCACGTTTGGAGCGTTACTTGAATGATGATGCTAAGTATGTAGCACACGTAAATGTTCGTTCTTACAAGGAAGGAACTTTCAAGACTGAAGTAACGATCCAATTGCCATACCTGTTGTTGCGTGCAGAAGATACGCAATCAGACATGTATCAAACGGTTGACTTCGTGTCAGAAAAGTTGGAGCGTCAAATCCGTAAGTACAAGACTAAGGTTAACCGCAAGTCTCGTGAAAAGGGATACAAGGGTATCGAGCAATTGGACTTTGCTGTTGAAGAGCAAGTTGAAGAAGCTGAGGCTGAAGAAGCAGCAGGTTTGGACATTGTTCGTACGAAGCACGTTGCTTTGAAGCCAATGGATGCAGAAGAAGCCGTTTTGCAAATGGAATTGTTGGGCCACGAGTTCTTCATCTTCCAAGATGCTGAGACAAACACACCAGCTGTTGTCTACAAGCGTCGCGATGGCAAGTATGCTTTGTTGGATACGGAAGCATAATTTCGTTAGATTAAGGCGTTACGCATAAAACCTATAATAAAATCAAACACTGGTATGAGATGATAGGGCATCTCGTACCGGTGTTTTTTTCTGTTGTTGACTTACTAAAAATTAGAGTATACAATCGGTATTGTTAAAAATTAATGAGAAACAATTTGAGCAGGAAAGTAGTTAGTCTTGGGAAATGCACAGAAAACTGTTGAATGATGAGAGACAGTGATTAACCAGCTGATGAAAATGGCCTGTGATTGGTATGCGTGAGTGGCAAGTCTATGAGCGCATAACGGGTTGGTCGCCGTTACAACGACACGCGTATCGTCAATGCATCATCTCGCACCCTGATCGTACGTTATGAAGATTGCGTTGGGTAACTGGCCAATGAAGATAGAATGGTAACACGACAAGCTCGTTTCTATTCCAGAATTTATCTGGGGTAGGAACGGGCTTTTTATTTTAGAAATGAGGCATAACAATATGACAGAACAAGAACTTAACTTCGACACACTTGCTTTGCATGGTGGATATACACCTGACGCGGAGGCGCATGCAACGAGTGTCCCTATCTACCAAACGACGTCATATGTTTATGACAGTGCAGATGATGCAGCGTCACAATTTGCGCTTGAAAAGCCGGGCCAATTGTACACGCGCTTCACGAATCCAACGACAGCTGTTCTCGAAGATCGGTTAGCCTTGTTGGAAGGTGGTGTAGGCGCAGTAGCAGTTTCATCAGGGATGGCTGCGATTAATTACGCATTGGAAAACTTGACGGTTGCTGGTGACCACATCGTGGCAGCCAACACCCTTTATGGTGGCACGCACAACTTGCTCGCAACCGCATATCCACGTCGCGGGGTGACAACAACATTTGTTGATATCGATGATTGGGTTGCGGTTACAAATGCGATTCAAGCGAATACGAAGGCGTTGTACGTTGAATTAATTGGTAATCCAAATTCGAATATTGCTGACTTAACCGTCTTGGCTGACATTGCACACGAAGCGGGAATTCCGTTGATTGTCGACAATACGTTCGCAACGGCGTACCTATCACGCGTGTTCGACTTTGGTGCGGATATCGTGGTCTACTCAGCGACTAAGTTCTTGTCAGGTCACGGCGCAGCGCTGGGTGGTGTGATTGTCGATAGCGGTCACTTTGATTGGACGCAAAATGATAAGTTTCCTGGTTTGACGACGCCGGACGAAAGTTACCACGGGCTGGTTTACACGGAAAAGTTTGGGGATGCTGCTTACATTAATCGGATTCGCTACAACTTGCTCCGCGACACTGGCGCAACGTTGTCACCATTCAATGCGTGGTTGATTTTATTGGGCCTAGAAACGCTGTCGTTGTGTGTCCAACGCCACGTGGATAATGCTAAGCGCGTTGCCCAGTTCTTGTCACAACACCCAGCTGTGGCGTGGGTGAATTATGCCGGATTGACTGATAATCGTTACTACGAGCGTGCGCAACAATATCTGCCAAAGGGACCTGGCTCAATCTTCACGTTTGGGGTTGTCGGGGGTGCTAAAGCTGGTAAAAAAGTGTTGGACAGTGTCAAAGTATTCACACATTTTGCTTCGTCTGGTGAAGGTAAGTCATCTATCTTGCACCCGGCATCAACCTCACACGCGCAACTTTCAGAAGAAGAGTTGATCGCATCAGGCACGCGTCCAGAGACACTACGCTTGTCTGTCGGCATTGAAGATATTAGTGATTTGTTGGCTGACTTGGATCAAGCATTGCGTTTTGCAACCGGCGATTAAGCCACGGTGAAACCTGTTATAATAGAATCATTATTGATTAATTATCAGTGCCGTTAAAGGCAAGAAGGAGATTCTATTCATGGCTAAGACGAAGTTCGTTTCACCACAACAATACGCAGCAAACTTGGGGGCTGTTATCCAAGCAACTGAGGACGCTGGTAACAAGGTGGCACCTTTCTTTGAGAAGTTGGATGACGCAATCAAGGCTGACAAGGTAGCCGAGATGCCAAAGGCAGAATTCCAAGAAATTGCAATGGAATTTGACGAAGCCGTTGCCGTTTACAAGGACGCTTCAGCCAAGATCAACGCCATTGCTGCGCCGGTTCGTTTGATGGGTGTTCACCAATCAATGAAGAAGACGTTTGGTGAATATGCTGATGCCACTGAAATGATGGCTAAGTCATTGGACGTTGAAAACCAAACGATTAACATGGACGACTTTAAGCAATCAGAAACGGATCAAGATACGTTGATGGAGAAGTTCTTGGTGCAAGTTCGTCGCATCATGAACACGGTAATGTAATGACGACGGCGGTAGATGATGCCCTAAAGATTGATATCGTTGGGGAAGTAGCAAAGGAATTAGCTTTGCCACTTAAGAAAGTGACAGCCACGGCTGATTTGTTGGCTGATGGTAACACGGTGCCATTTATCGCACGTTACCGTAAGGATGTCACGGGTAACTTGGATGAAGTCCAAATTCGTGATATCCAAGCAGCCACGAAGCGTTTGGAAGATTTGCAAGCACGCAAGGCGACGGTCGAAAAGGCCATCACTGAGCAAAAGGCGATGACGCCAAACTTGATGAAGGCTTTGGTGGCAGCTGATACGATGCAAGCGGTGGAAGATTTGTATCTCCCATACAAGCAAAAGCGTCGTACCAAGGCTACGATTGCCAAGGAAGCTGGCTTGATGCCAATGGCACAGTTCGTGCAAAAGTTCCCAGTGGCAGGCTTGCAAGCTGAAGCGGCAAAGTTTGTCGACGCGGACAAGGACTTGCCAGACGTGGCTGCCGTTATGGCTGGTGTGCACGAAATCTTTGCCGAAGTTATCGGTGAAAACGCTGGCTTGCGTGACTGGGTTCGTAAGTACACCCGTGACCACGGTCGCTTGGTTTCTAAGCAAAAGCGTGGCGCAGGTGATAAGGACGAACAAGGCATTTTCCAACTTTACTACGACTTTAGTATGCCGATGAATAAGGTGGCGAACCACCAAATTTTGGCAATTAACCGTGGTGAAAATGAAGGTGTGTTGTCAGGCAGCATCGATGTTGACGTGGCTGCTATCGAGCGTTACTTGAAGTTCCGCTTGGTTGGGTCAAAGACTGGCGAATCAGCCGACGTTTTGACAGCAGCAGCTAACGACGCCTACAAGCGTTTCATTGGTCCAGCTATCGAACGCGAACTGCGCAAGGAATTGTTCGATCGCGCAGCGGGGGATGCCATTAAGGTGTTTGGCACAAACTTGTATCACTTGCTAATGGCAGCGCCTTTGCGCGGTCGTGTGGTGCTCGGGTACGACCCGGGTGTCCGTACTGGTTCTAAGTTGGCAGTTGTTGATGAGAATGGTAAGTTCTTGGAGAAGGCGCACATTTACCCATTGCGTGGTATGCAGTACGATCCTAAGGGCGCTAAGCAAACCATCATTAACTTGGTGAAGAAGTACGGTGTATCATTGGTTGCCATTGGAAACGGAACGGCTTCCCGTGAGTCACAAAGTTTCGTGGCCGACATCATCAAGTCGGATTTGCCTGACTTGCAATATGTCGTGGTTAACGAATCAGGTGCATCAGTGTACTCAGCCAGTGATATGGCGCGTGCAGAATTCCCTGACTTGCAAGTTGAGCAACGTTCAGCCATTTCAATTGCCCGTCGTTTGCAAGATCCAATGGCCGAGTTGATTAAGATTGACCCACAAGCGGTTGGCGTTGGGCAATACCAACACGACTTGCCAACGAAGGAACTTGAAACGGAATTGGATGCAGTATTGGAAACAGCTGTTAACCAAGTTGGTGTTAACTTGAATACGGCGTCACCACAATTGCTAACACACATTGCTGGTTTGACGAAGACGACGGCGGCCAACATTGTGGCTTATCGTGATGAGAACGGTCAGTTTACGTCACGTGCGCAATTGAAGAAGGTACCTAAGCTTGGTCCTAAGGCGTTTGAGCAAGCCGCTGGATTCTTGCGTTTGCCAGATGGCAAGAATGCGTTGGACAACACTGATATTCACCCAGAGTCATACAAAATTGCGGAAGCTTTGCTGGCTGAGGCAGGTGTCACAGCACTAGGTGAAGCCGCGCAAAAGCCATTGGCTCGTTTGAACAATCAAGCGACAGCTGATCGCTTTGGCATCGGTCTCGCAACGTTGCAAGACATTATTGCATCATTGGGTAACCCAGGTCGTGATTTGCGTGATGACGCGCCAGGTGCTGTGTTACGTTCGGATGTGTTGTCATTGAAGGACTTGAAGCCGGGGATGCAATTGCAAGGAACGGTACGTAACGTGGTCGACTTCGGAGCATTCGTTGATTTGGGTGTGCACGAAGACGGTCTGGTTCACATTTCACGCATGGCTAAGCGTCGCGTGACTAACCCACATGAGATTGTTGCCGTTGGTGACATCATCACGGTTTGGGTGGTTGACGTTGACGTAAAGCGTGAACGAATCGGTTTGACGATGATTGAACCAAAAGAAAAGTAAACGAGGAGAGTGGATGAAAGTCCACTCTTTTTTGGTAACCAGGTATAATAGAAAGAAAAGGGGGAAAGTGCCATGGCATTTTTAGACGTAGTAAGTAAGGTCGTTAAGAAGACTGGCGATGTCGTGACTGTATTGGGCGAGCAAGCACAAAAGGGTGGCGACTATTTGGCTGATCCAGAAAACCAAGCCAAGATTAATGACAAGGTGGGTGAATTCAAGGACGCTGTTGTTAATGTGTTTAATGACATCACCAAGAAGGACAAGTCACAACAAACCGAAGCTGAAGCGGAACCTGGGGTACGCAAGGATGTAACGCCAGCTGATGAGGATATTATTATTAATTATCCAGAAGATGAACCAGCTGAAGACGTTAAGGTAGAGGTCTTGCAACCCCGTCATAACAATGATGACGAGATATAGTCAGCTTGCATACAAGCGTTATATCTGATAATATAATCTGTGCTGATACTTTCGGTACAGACATGCGGTCGTGGCGGAATTGGCAGACGCGCAGGATTAAGGATCCTGTGGTAGAGATACCGTGCGGGTTCGACCCCCGCCGATCGCATAATGATTTGAAAAGCCTCGAGATACATTGATGTGTCTCGAGGCTTTTTTGCTGTCTTCGCGTTGATTTTAGTCTGCTAGTACTTTGTTTTGCCATGAATGAGAAGTGAAAGTTTTTGCGGTTTTCTCAAAAAGTTAGATAATTACGGCATTAAGTCAGGATTCACCTACATTTGCGGGTCAAAATGGACCGTAAATGGGACGTTCCTTTTTATTTGACACCTTGCTTTTTCGTGCTACTCCATATAGACTTATATTTTGTAAGTGAAATGTAGTACAAATCAGTTAGGAGATTTTAATCATGACAAAGTACGGTGTAATTGTAGGATCAACTCGTAAGAACTCATACTCACTTGGTGTAGCCGAGGCCCTTGTTGCTGGTTTGCCAGCTGATGCAGAAGTTTCATACTTCGACATCGCAACGTTGCCTTTGTACAACCAAGACCTTGATGCTAACTCTCCTAAGGAATATGAAGACTTCCGTGCGTGGGTTTCTGCACAAGATGCCTTCATCATGGTAACGCCTGAACACAACCGTTCAGTGCCAGCTGCATTGAAGAACGCTTTGGACATCGCTTCACGTCCATGGGGACAAAACGTATGGGCTGGAAAGCCAGTTTTGCCTGCCTCACAATCAATCGCCGGTCTTGGTGGTGTTGTAGCGCACCACGTGTTGCGTAACACTTTGGACTTCTTGGACATGGCAATCATGCACCAACCAGAGCTTTACATTGGTAACACGGCCGAATTGGCAAACGAAGGTGGAAAGATCACTAACGAAGGAACGAAGTCATTCCTTGCTGGTGTAGCTGACCAATACAACACGTTTGTTTTGAAGCACTTGGGATAATAACTATCTATGAAAATGACGACTAGTTTAACGACTGGTCGTCATTTTTGTATATGTAAGGGTTATCATTTAACATTTGACCGAAATAAGCGTACGCTTAACGTATCCACCGGCTACGAAAGGAAGTGCACTTATGGACGCAATGGAGAAGTCACAACGGATCGAAAATTGGTTAAAAGAAAATGGGTCTGTGCAAGTCGCGGTTTCAGAGTACATGGCGGCTAATCCGCCAATGTCAGTCAGCCGCTTCTTGGCGACAAACGACTGTTCTAATAAGCCTGAAACGGGCTTGGAAGGTATTTTGTTGCCAAGCGGCTTGTATTACGACTTGCGTGGTTCTCACAGTATGATGATGAATGTGCTTGCAGCGCAGGCGCTTGATACGACAATTGAGAACTACATGAAGTCGGTACCCAAGGTTTGTTATACCGCAATGACAGCTTATGCAATGAAAATTACAGGTGCTGTCATGCTACACAATAATGTACAACAATATGCTGATGAATTGACTCAGGCGCAAAAGGATGCGCTATTGCAGTTGGAATCAGCAAATAAATTGGTAGTTAATCTCCAGCCAGTCCGGATGCCGGCGCGTATCAAGGTGCACTATCCCAAGCTGGTTGAACGGCAACAGGCAGTGCTTGCGGCTAACTAGAGAAAGAGAAACGTTCTGGCAACGAGCCGGAACGTTTTTTAATACCATTTTGCTTATTTAAAGTTTGGCGGTAGAATGAATTGTGAAGTTGTACACACGGAGGAGAGCGATGACAAAACATGATGATCATCATGATATGAGTATGCATGAGCATAGCGACCATCAGATGAATATGAGTGAAAAACATATGGACATGGATATGCCAATGGACCACATGGACCACATGGACCACATAGACCACATGGATCACATGAATCATGATGACATGATGATGCACGGTGGCCACATGATGCATATGGGGAATATGAATCGAAAGTTGATTGTATCCCTAATCTTGACGGTGCCAATTATCCTGCTGTCACCAATGATGGGGATGAAGATGCCGTTTACGATTACTGGCATTCCGGGTCAAAACTGGTTGGTGTTGTTGCTAGGTTCAATTCTATTTTTCTACGGTGGCACACCGTTCTTTAGCGGTGCCCGTGGCGAATTGCAGAGTCGCAAGCCGGCAATGATGACGTTGATTACAATGGGAATTGTGGTGGCTTACGTCTACAGTTTGTATGCCACGATTATGAATGCCTTGCATCCCGAAGCAATGGTGATGGACTTCTTCTGGGAGCTGGCAACGTTGATTGACATTATGTTGATTGGCCACATCATCGAGATGAACGCGGTGATGAAGGCTGGTTCTGCCGTGGACGGGTTGGCAGCGTTGGTGCCTAAGATGGCTCACCGTCGTCATCATGGTGACCACTTCATGGATGTCGCTATTTCGGATTTGGCATTGGGCGATGTCTTGTTGGTTAAAGAAAATGAGCGCGTACCAGTTGATGGTCGCGTCTTAACGGGGATGCCAACGTTGGATGAATCATTGCTAACCGGTGAATCAACCGGCGTTATGAAGCATGAAGGTGACCATGTTGTTGGCGGGTCGCTAAATGGTGGCGCCTCATTTACGATGACGGTGGCGCACCGTTCTGATGATGGTTTCTTAGCGCAAGTGCAACACTTGGTGGCGAATGCACAACAAAATCAATCACACGCAGAGACGTTAGCTGACCGCGTAGCTGGCTGGTTGTTCTACGCTGCGATGATTGTTGGTATTTTAGCATTCGTTATTTGGACGGCACTCCACGGCTTTGCGTATGCTTTGCCAATCGCGGTGACGGTCTTTATTATTGCCTGTCCACACGCGCTTGGGTTGGCCATTCCATTGGTTGTTGCGCGTTTGACTGGCTTGGCTGCCCAAAATGGTTTGCTCATCCAAAACCGCGCTGCCTTGGAACGCGTGAACGATTTGCGTTACGTGTTGATGGATAAGACGGGTACGTTGACGGAGGGTGACTTTAAGGTACAAACCGTGAACGCTCTGGCTGACGGTTGGACGTCGGATGATGTGTTACGTTATGCAGCGGCGCTTGAACAAGGTAGTTCGCACCCGTTGGCGACTGGCATCTTGAAAGCAGCCCATGATTTGGACGTGCCAATGGTGATGCACCAAACGGCGACGGCTGGTGAGGGCGTATCTGGTATGATCGGCGATGCACACTACCGTTTGGTGTCACCAACAACGTTGCCGGAAAATTTGGATCAACAGGTTCGTGACCTGATTATGACAGCAACGGCGACTGGCGAAACAGTCAGCGTTTTGTTAAAGCATGACGAGCCACTTGGTATTATCGGATTGTCAGACGCCATTAAGCCAGATGCGCAAGACTTTATCGACAGCTTGCATCAACAAAACATCACACCGGTCATGCTGACTGGTGATAATGAAAAAGCAGCCCAACGCGTGGCGTCAGCTTTAGGTATTCACGAAGTCCGTGCTGATTTGAAGCCGGCCGACAAGATTGAGTTGGTCAAGACGTACCAAGAAAACGGTGCGGTGATGATGATTGGTGACGGTGTTAATGACTCACCTGCATTGGCCCAAGCTGACTTGGGTGTGGCGATTGGTGCCGGAACTGACGTCGCAATTAATGCATCAGATGTGGTGTTGGTTGATTCAAAACTTGCTGATGTCACAACACTCCTTGAATTGGCCCGTCAAGCTAAGCGCAAGATGACCCAGAACCTCTGGTGGGGAGCAGGATATAACTTGATTGCCATCCCATTGGCAGCTGGTATTCTAATTCCTATTGGTTTTAAGCTTGATCCAATGGTCGGTGCTATTTTGATGTCACTCTCAACAATCATCGTGGCGATTAACGCGATGACGTTAAAACTAAAGAAGTAAACAAAAACGGCGAAGCATATCTGCTCCGCCGTTTTTTGATGAAGTTGTTTTTAACCCCCACACGGCTCTCTCTAAAAGCCATGGCGCTGTGTCAGCTAATTTCTACTGAGAAAGGGAAAGAGAGATGGTAGAAATTAGTGACGGGTTAGCACGTAAGTTATTATGCCAGTTAATGACGGGTCATGGTTAAAAAGTGCCTGAGGCGGGAATATTTGGCGGTTTTTAGTCTTTTTAATGGGTTTAGACAACAAAAAACACGCGCCAGGGGGGACGCGTGTTTTTTAAGAAGATTTGGCTAGCTGGCAAAAGAATCTAAGGGGGAGGGGGGAAACCAGCTAGTCGGGGATCTTCAATTATGCTAGGGATAAGTCAGGGGCGCATATCTGCGCTTCTGAATGATTATAGTATGCTGCAAATTTGAGCCTCTAACTAAAAAGTGCCAAATATGAGTCAAATTACTGTGATTTTTTACATTGGGACCTTAAACCCGCTACTCAGCTTACAAAATGTTAGAATAATAAGTCGAACAAAAGAAAGCAGGTGAACAAGATGGAAGCAAAGCCAAAGTACGTCGGATTGATTACGGCGGCCATCCTGCTATCAACCTTTATGTCAGCTATTGAGGGAACTGTTATCTCAACAGCTATGCCAACAATCATTGGATCGTTGCACGGCATTAAGTTGATGAGCTGGGTATTCAGTATTTATATGTTGATGACTGCCGTGGCAACGCCAATCTATGGTAAGTTATCAGATTTGATTGGTCGCAAGCCGGCGATGCTATCTGGATTAATCATTTTCTTGATTGGTTCAATGATGAGTGGTGTATCGGATAGCATGGGGACTTTGATCTTCTGGCGTGCTATTCAAGGTATTGGTGCTGGTGGTATTATGCCAGTTGCCTTTACGATTTTGGCTGACCTTTATCCAATCGAAAAACGTGCCTCAATCATGGGCTTGAATTCAACTGCGTGGGGTGTTGCCTCAATGGTTGGACCACTAGTTGGTGGTTATTTGGTTCAAAACTTGTCATGGCACTGGGTATTCTTTATTAATTTGCCAATTGGCATTATCACGATTGCTATTTTAATTTTCTTCTATAAAGATACCTTCGAAAAGCGCCAAGCCATTATTGACTATCCAGGTGTTCTTTGGATGTCAGTGTTTATCGTTGGTTTGTTGCTTGGTTTGCAAATGATTTCAGAAGCAAACTGGTTGTTGATTGTGATTTTCTTCGTCGCCTCAGTACTTTGTTTGATTTTGTTCATCAAGCGTGAGCGCAAGGCGCCAGAGCTATTGATTGATTTGAAGATGTTTAAGTCAGTTGACTTCACAGCTGCCAATACAATCGCTGGTTTGACCGCTGGATTTATCATTGCATACAACATTTACTTGCCAACGTGGATGCAAGCACTTGGTGGCATGAAGCCATCAGTTGCTGGATTCGTTGTCACACCAAGTTCTGTTGTTTGGATGTTCGGTGCAGTGATTGCTGGTCGTGTTTTGGCTAAGCACAGTGCCCAATACCTCTTTAAGTTTAGTTTGTTTGTTGGTATGCTTTATGCCATCATGTTGGCTGTGATGCCTGGGGATGCGCCGTTCGTTTTGTTCCTAGCTACTGGATTGATTTTCGGTTTGACGATGGGATCAACGATTACGGCCTCAACGGTGATGGCCCAACAAACAGTTGAGCCAAGCCAAATTGGTATGGCCACGTCATTTAACAACTTGGCCCGTGCTATGGTTCAAACGATGATGACAACTGTTTATGGTGTTGTGCTTAATGTTTCAATGTCGATTGCTTTGCAGTCACACCACAACTTGCACTTTGCTGAGTTGAATCAATTGATTGATCCAAACACAGCAAAGAACTTGCCAGCTAGTCACATTGCGCCATTGCGCGACATCATGACGTTTGGCTTGCACAACATTTACTGGGTTGGTGCAGTGTTGATGTTGGGGGCTGTCTTGACGAATGTCTGGGCAACTCGTCAGTTGAAAAAGTAAAATTAAATTGCTTCAACAAAAGTGTTGACATTTAATAGGCAAATGCGTATTATATTACATGTGGTTGCGATAAGTAACTTACATGTTTTGGAGGATTACCCAAGTCTGGCTGAAGGGAACGGTCTTGAAAACCGTCAGGTCGTGAAAGCGGCGCGTGGGTTCGAATCCCACATCCTCCTTTGACATCTCTGATGTCACAATTTAATTTTATTATCGCGGGATGGAGCAGTCTGGTAGCTCGTCGGGCCCATAACCCGAAGGTCGTAGGTTCAAATCCTGCTCCCGCAATTTATGGAGAATTACCCAAGTCTGGCTGAAGGGAACGGTCTTGAAAACCGTCAGGTCGTGAAAGCGGCGCGTGGGTTCGAATCCCACATTCTCCTTACTGATAACCGTGTCCATTGGGCGCGGTTATTTTTTTATTCTAAAATCTTGAGGAGTTATGAATTATGTTAACATTACAGCTTCGTTATCTCAGATATGCAATTGTTGGGGTGGTTTTGACAGTTTTGACGGCGCTGATAATGCCAGTGTTACTAGGTATGAGTCCGTTTTTGGATTTGTCAGTACCACATCGTATGATGGCTGCCTTTGCAATCGCGACTGTATTTGTGATTGTGGTTGATGTGCGCGTGGGGATGCAAGCATGGCGCCAACGCCAAGAAGAGGGACTCACAACATTGTGGGTGCCATTGATTGGTCAAACACTTTGGTTGGCAACGACTGCTTGGATTTACAAGCAACCAGTTGCCGGTGACTTCTTGAAGACCATGACGTTGCCCGTTATGTTGGGCGGGTTGACGATTTTGTTGCTAACGTTTGGTTTGTTGCAACGTCGTGAACGTGCGATTCCGCTAGACGATGTCATGAAACAAGCAACGCGTCGTTTGACGTGGTTGGTTGTGGTTTTGGCAATTTACGCCTTGATTTTCTTCGGCCTAACGTTGAACTGGCAATCAGGTTTGACGGTCGCAACGTCAGTATTGCTAGTCGTTGATCCACGCTGGCCAGCTTTCTGGGCTGGTTGGCGTCGCTTCCGCATTTTGCGTGCGCTAGCTAAGGAAGGGGTGACCTTCCAAAATCCACACGCACTTGATGAAGTACGTGATGTGAACCATGCTGTCGTTGAAAAGACTGGTTTATTGACTAGTGATGACGTGACGGTGACTTCCGTGATGTCTTTGGACGACCGTTACAGCGATTTTGACATTCTTGGTATTGTGACTGGCCTGGTTGAACCAGTTAACGGTGTGCTTTCTAAGAATATTTTGGCGTTTGCTGAAGAACGTGGTGTTTATCCTTCAAGCGCTAGCGAAGTGGAACTTATTCCAAATGCTGGTATCCAAGGTGTGATTTTGAATGAACACTTTGCGGTTGTCTCAGCAGCATTCGTCTTAGCGAATGATTACACGGTAGATGAAGACGTCTTGGCAACGTATAAGGACCTTGGTAATTCTGTCAGCTATGTGGTTGATAGTATGCAAGTTGTCGGTGTCATGACGTTTGGTACGTCAATGAGTAAGGTTGTCTTGCCAATCGACCGTTTCTTCCGTGAGCGTGGCATTACAACGTACATTGCAACGGCTGATACGTCTGGATCAGTCCAACAATTAACGAAGCTAATGGGGACGTTATCAGAACCGGCGACTGATTTGACGCCTGATGAAAAGGCTGCCAAGCAAGCCGAGTGGGTTAACGATGGTGAGTCAATGTTGATTACGAACCAAGCTGTTCCAGAAGAAGTGGTACCAATGTTGACGGTGGCTGTTGGCAAGGAAGATATGATTGCTGACGTCCACGTTGAAACGATGACCGACTTGCCAAAGTTGTGGGATACAACTGACGCTTTGCTAGGAGCGGACACAAAAGTTTTGCTCTGGACAAGCGTGGTTGTCTTGCTAATTGTGTTGATTGCTGCTGGCCTTGGTATCTTTGTTACACCTTGGTTGTTCATGGCACCAATCGTCGCAACAATCATTCGTTTGGTCTTGTCATTAACTTTGCGTGCCGTAGTTGCACCCGAAAATTAACAAATGATTACAACGTGAAACATATGGCCCGTCATGTCCCCGAAAGGTTGATATGACGGGCTTTTTGTAACCTACAGCAATTCCGCTATAAATTGACTTATGTTGTGGAAAAGCCTAAAATGAAACATGTGTTAATAAAGCGCAAAAAAACACTATTGATTTGACATGAAAGTCAACTCTATAGACAGGAGATACAAGATGAACATTGCAATGATCATCCTGCTGTCGCTTGTCGCAATCGTAATTGGCGTTGCGATTGGTTATCAAGTTGCGAAGACTCGCATTAATCACTCGCTAACCATTGCACGCCAAACCGCATCAGATATTACGAGTCAAGCCGCTAACGATGCTGAGCAGATGAAAAAGACTGCCATCGTCGAAGCGCGAGATGAAAGCCAACGTTACCAAGAACGCATTGAACGTGAACTACAAGACCGCCGTGCGGAAGTGAAGTCACAAGAAGAGCGTCTGGTAAGTCGTGAATCTGTATTGGACCGAAAGGATGCTTCATTGCAAAAGCGTGAAGAAGTCATTTCGGAAAAGGAAACGAAACTTGATCACCAACGACAAAGTGTCAACGATAAGCAAAAGCGTGCTGAAGAATTAATTACAGAACGCGAAGCGAAGTTGGTCGAGATTGCAGGCTTGAGTCGTGAAGACGCTCGTGAGCAAATCTTGTCAGAGACAAAGGAAGCTTTGGTTTCTGAACGTGCCGTTATGATTAAGGAAAGCGAAGAGCAAGCTGCAGCCGAAGCTGAAAAGCGGGCTAAGAACTTGGTGGTTAGCGCCATCCAACGTTCTGCTGCAGACATGGTTGCCGAAACAACGGTATCAGTTGTGACGTTGCCTAACGATGACATGAAGGGACGAATTATCGGTCGTGAAGGTCGAAACATTCGTGCCATCGAGACGGTTACTGGTATTGATTTGATTATCGATGATACGCCAGAAGCAGTCGTATTGAGTGGATTTGATCCGGTTCGTCGTGAAATTGCGAAGAATGCTTTGGAGAAGTTGATTGCCGACGGTCGCATTCACCCAGCTCGCATTGAAGAGATGGTTGAAAAAGCCCGTAAGGAAATGGATGAGCACATCCGTGAAGTTGGTGAACAAACAATCTTTGATTTGGGCATTCACAACATGCACCCTGACTTGATTAAGACAATCGGTCGCATGAACTACCGTACGAGTTATGGACAAAACGTGCTCGTACACTCAATTGAAGTCGCTAAACTAACAGGCATGTTGGCTGCTGAGTTAGGTGAAGACGTTACGCTTGCCAAGCGCGCAGGATTATTACACGATATTGGTAAGGCAATCGATCATGAAGTTGACGGTTCTCACGTAGAGCTTGGTGCAGAATTGGCCAAGAAGTACAAGGAACGTCCAGTTGTGATTAATGCCATTGCCTCACACCACGGTGACGTGGAAGCTGAGTCTGTTATCGCCGTCTTGGTTGCAGCCGCTGATTCAATTTCAGCTGCACGACCAGGAGCGCGTTCAGAGTCACTTGAAAACTACGTTCAACGACTACAACAACTTGAAGCCATTGCCAATGACTTCAGCGGTGTTGAAAAGTCATTCGCGATCCAAGCGGGTCGTGAGGTTCGTGTTATCGTTGAGCCGGCTGCTGTTTCTGATTTGGAAGCAACAGTTTTGGCCCGCGACATCAAGAACCAAATTGAACACGATTTGGATTACCCAGGCCACATTAAGGTTACGGTTATCCGCGAATCACGTTCAGTGGAATATGCGAAATAATAACGAAAACAGCGAACTGCCTCGGCGGTTCGCTGTTTTTGTTTAGACTGGGTTTTTAGAAATTTTGATAGATATTAAAAAATAAAAGTTAATGAAAGGGTTTACATTTGCTTTGAAACCGCTTACAATAATAAATGTGTTAAAGACACGGGGGAACGTAACATTTGGTAGACATTAATTAAAAGCGTAGAAGGGATGGGGCCCTAGTTGGTATCACGCCGTCATATCTCACTCTTGCTGCTTGAAAACATCGTTCAATATCTAAAACTAGCTGAAAACTCTTCTCCTTCAGAAAACACTAGAACGATATAATTTCTCTCCAGAAAATTCGAGCAGCAAGAGGGTGATGCGACGACTCTTTATCAACATCAACGCTTTCACAATCAAAAATATTTTGTGGGTCGTCAACCATAACCTAAAGCCATATTGCGGATACGCAGTATGGCTTTTCTTTTTTAGTTTGTGGTTAGTGTCCGTCCTGACGGCCGGAGTGCTTGGCCCCTTCTAGGGCACGCTAACACGTCCAGACCATGACCTGCAGGGAGCGGAGTCCACGCCATTGGCGCGTGCTCCTTTACCTCCCGTGGCTCTAAGTGGGGAACCCGCTAAGAGGCCACACCTGCGGGTCAAGGTCTACACGTGTCTATACGCGTGGCGGGGCCAAGCACAGCAGCCGAGCAATACTCTATTTGTTCGATCTTCAACTGCCACAAGATGATAGGGTGAATAGTTTACCCATTTATTTTCCGGTGGATGTTGATCTCAGAAAGAATAGTACATCTTGGCTGCTGGTATGGGATTTGGTTGGGGTGGTGGTGCGGAGATCCTGCGATATTAGCCGGTGACCAAGCAAGGACAGGAGCACCAATTATCACTTAGCAGCAGTGGATTTCAAGCCGATAGGCGCGGAAATACGCTGAGGCTTAGGGAGAATGGGACTCCGTTGCCACCAGCTTATATTGTAGGACGGAGCACCGCCACCCCAACCAAATTCCATGCCTCGACGCAACGCGTCGACACTAACCACTACCAACCTTTTCATGACAGTTGCATAACACAATCCTGCAAGTTCACTGAAAGCACAGAAATAAGTCCTAGTCAATAGTAAGCGGTTTCATAATTTGGTCATATTTAGCCCAAATTTTGACTAAATGTAAACGCTAACATTAATTAAGTAATAAAGATGTTTAAGGATATATTTGAGGTGAAAGCTAATGGCTCAAGATTTTAAGAAGCTTGCTAGCAGCGTGGTTGATGCTGTCGGCGGCGTAGGAAACGTTACTAATCTAACGCACTGCATGACGCGTTTGCGCTTTATTTTGAAAGATGAAGCAAAGGCTAGTGATGAAACTGTAAAGAACATCCCAGGTGTTATGGGATTGGTTAAGCAAGGTGGTCAATACCAAATCATTATTGGTAACAACGTGGCTGCTGCTTACAAGGAGATTTTGGCACTTGGTGTTGATGGTGGGGCTACGGTCGACGCCAGCGAACAACCAAAGCAAAAGTGGACGTTGAAGCGCGTTGGTATGACGATTTTGGATGCCATTATCGGAACAATGACGCCTTTGATTCCAGCCATCATCGGTGGATCAATGGTTAGGTTGTTGGCAATGTTGTTGCTAATGACGGGTGTTGTTGGTGAAACAAACTCAACGTACGTTTTGTTGAACACGATTGGTGATGCGGCATTCTTCTTCTTGCCAATCTTGGTTGCTGTTTCAGCATCAAAGAAGTTTGGTACGAACACGTACTTGGCTGTTGCCATCGCAGGTTTGATGGTGCACCCAGTGTTCATGGACTTGATGGCTAAGGCTGCTGAAGGGCAAGCTGTAACGTTGGCAATGTTGCCAATCACGTCAGTTAAGTACACGTACACGATTATTCCAGCTATTGTTATGTCATGGTTGCTACGTTACATCGAAGCTGGTGTTGATCGCATCACGCCACTTGTAACGAAGAACTTCTTGAAGCCAATGTTGATCTTGTTGGTTGGTGCGGTTATCGCAATCTCAATCGTCGGACCTGCTGGTGTTTGGCTAGGTAACGGTATCTCAGCTGTTGTTTACGGTATCCACGGTAAGCTAGGTTGGTTGGCTGTTGCGATTGTTGGTGCTATCTGGCCTTTGTTGGTTATGACGGGAATGCACCGTGTGTTCACGCCAACAATTGTGACGACTATTGCCGAGACTGGTTCAGAAGCCATGGTTATGCCTTCTGAAATCGGTGCCAACATGTCACTTGGTGGTGTCTCATTGGCCGTTGCCTTTAAGACGAAGAACCGCGAATTGCGTCAAACTGCCTTGGCAGCTGCTTCATCAGCTTTGATTGCTGGTATCACTGAGCCAGCCTTGTACGGTGTGGCAATTCGTTTGAAGCGACCAATGATTGCTTCAGTTATTACTGGATTTATCGCAGGTGCCGTGGCTGGTTTGGCCGGCTTGGCATCACACTCAATGGCTGCACCTGGTTTGTTCACGTCAGTTCAATTTATTGATAAGGACAACCCAACAAGCATTTTGTGGATTGCAGCAGTTATGGCAATCTCAGTTGTTGTTTCATTCGCATTGACGTTGATTCTTGGCTTCGAAGATATCCCAGTTGAGGATGATGAAGCTGATATGGTTACGCCAGCTAGCGTTAAGTTGATGGCTCCTATGAAGGGTGCTGTTATGGGCTTGCACGATGTTGCTGATGAAGTCTTCTCAAAGGGCTTGCTAGGTAAGGGTATGGCAATCGAGCCAGTTGACGGTAAGGTTGTTTCACCAATTGCTGGAACGGTTACGACGGTCTTCCCAACGAAGCACGCAATCGGTTTGACTGATGATCACGGTATGGAAGTTTTGATTCACGTTGGTTTGGACACGGTTTCACTAAACGGTGAGCCATTCGAAGCATTGGTTGCTGCTGGTGACCGCGTTGAAGTTGGAACTGAATTGTTGCAAGCTGACTTGGACGCCATCAAGGCTGCCGGTTTGCCTACGACGACGGTTGTTGTTATTACGAACACAGACGAATTTAAGGACGTTACGCCAGTAGAGCCTGGTAACGTTTCATTCAAGGATCATGTCATGGAAGTCTTCCACCACGAGAAGGAAGACGATGCACAAACGGCTGTTGCAGCTGACGCATCATTGGCATAAACGAGAGATTAAGAGAATTAAGGGGAACTGGTTAAATGACTAAGAATGTATTTCCAGAAAACTTTTTGTGGGGTGGCGCAATTGCAGCCAACCAAACTGAAGGTGCTTGGCACGAAGGTGGCCGTGGCACAAGTAACATCGACATGTTGCCAATCGGCGAAAAGCGTATGCCGGTAAAGTTGGGACAAGTGGCACATCCTGAATTGGATGACACGCTTTACTACCCAAGCCACACAGGTATCGATTTTTACCACCGCTACAAGGACGACATTGCGATGTTGGCCGAAATGGGATTGAAGGTCTTCCGTACATCAATTTCATGGAGCCGTTTGTACCCAAATGGTGACGAAACGACACCTAATGCTGAAGGAATTGCATACTACCGTTCATTGTTCGAAACTTGCCGTGAGCACGGGATGGAAGTCTTGGTAACGTTGGCTCACTTCGACGTGCCAATGGGCTTGGTAGAAGGTTACGGTTCATGGCGCAGCCGCGACATGATTACGTTCTTCACACGTTATGCTAAGACATGTTTTGAAGAGTTCGGTGACTTGGTTAAGTACTGGATCACGTTTAACGAAATTAACATCATCTTGCACAGCCCATTCTCTGGTGCTGGGTTGGCCTTCCAAGAGGGTGAAAACCAAAAGCAAGTAACGTACCAAGCTGCCCATCACGTGTTGGTTGCTAGTGCGTTGACAGTTAAGATGATTCACGAAATGTTGCCTGAAGCACAAGTTGGCTGCATGATTGCCGGCGGAAGCTTCTACCCATACACAAGTAAGCCAGAAGATGTTTGGCAATCAATGCTTGATGATCACGACAACACGTTCTTCATTGACGTACAAGCACGTGGTTACTACCCTTCATACATGAAGAGCTTGTTGAAGTCTAAGGGCGTTGACGCTATCGAAATGGCTGAGGGTGACGAAGAAATCTTGAAGAACACGGTTGATTTCGTGTCATTCAGTTACTACGCATCACGTACGTCAGCCCACAACTTGGATGAGTTGGTGGCAAACGAAGGAAACGTGGTTAAGTCAGCCAAGAACCCATACTTGCCAACAAGCAAGTGGGGTTGGGTAATCGACCCACTTGGATTGCGTATTACGATGAACCAATTGTACGACCGCTACCAAAAGCCATTGTTCTTGGTTGAAAACGGTTTGGGTGCGGAAGACGTGGTCGAAGCTGACGGTTCAATCAACGATGATTACCGCATCGACTACTTCCGTGATCACATCAAGGCGATGGCCGACGGAATCGCTGACGGTGTGCCACTAATGGGCTTCATCGCCTGGGGTGTTATCGACTTGGTTGCTGCTTCAACGGGTCAAATGACAAAGCGTTACGGTATGATTTACGTTGACAAGAACAACGACGGATCAGGAACGTTTAACCGCTCAAAGAAGAAGTCATTCGACTGGTACAAGCAAGTTATCGCATCTAACGGTGTAAATCTTTAATAAATTGAACGCAGTGTCTCGCATATGGGGCACTGCGTTTTTATTTTGTCTTGTAACATGTTAGACTAGTGAACTAGTGTAGTGAGATTATGTGGAATAGATTTATTGGGAGATTTATACGATGGTAGGAACGATTTTGACGGTACTGGTCGCACTTGAGGCCTTGTACATTATGGGTTTGGAAATGTTTGGCAAGCCAGCAAAGCAAGCCGAGACATTTGAGCTAGAAGAGGACTTCACGAAGATTCCTGAGGTACGCACGTTATTGGGTAACCAAGGAATTTACAATGGAATGTTTGGTGTGTTGATTTTGTTGACGTTGGTTGTCATTCACGGATCAGCGCAAGACATCATGTTGAAGTTGGAGATGGCGTACATTGTGATTGTGGCTGTTTACGGTAGTTTGACGGCAGCACGCAAAATTATCTTTGTACAAGGATTGCCAGCATTGTTGGCTTTGATTGCCTTGGCATTGAACATCTAAAAATTAAATCCTGGTTTCAAGACATATTATTAGCAAAATAAAAAGGGGGTCTATATACTATAGTTATTCCCCGTGGTAGTTACGCTAATGACTATCTTGTACAACCAGTTGTACAACGCGCCGTAGATATACGGCGCGTTTTTTAGTGCAGTTATTTTTGTTTGTGGTGTGTGTCGGCGCGATAGCGACGACACAGACCACTAACACCGCTCTTCACAAACCCTTCACATCTTAAATTAAATTCTTCATTGACTTAGATTAGAAAAAGATTAGAATAATAAACAATAACAAGTAAGGGGAAGCAAAAATGATGATTAATGCAAAGACAACAATTGCAAACTCATATTACTTTTGGTTTTTTGGATAGCTATCCGAATCAAACCAAAAGCATTTTTGCATGGTTCTCGGATAGCGGTAAACTTCCCAGGACCAAATACACAACCTGAATTGTTAGGACAACAATAGGTTATGAGGTTACTGGGTGGTTTCGAAATGAAATCGCCCAGTTTTTTAATTTTAAGGAGTTCGGTTATGCCACACATGAAAGCAACACTAGCAAATCGCTTGAATCAAGATTTGAAGAAGATTCAACCTAATGAAATTCGTGCATTTGATATGCAAGTTAGTCAAATCCCTAACATCATCAAGTTGACGTTGGGGGAGCCTGATTTTGATACACCTGAAGTTGTGAAGCAAGCAGCGATTGATAGTATCGCTAACAACGATTCACACTACGCACCAGGTAATGGAACAGTGGCCGTTCGCCAAGCTGCAGCACATTTCTTGTCAGATCGTTACGATTTGCAATACGATGCGATGACAGAAATTGCCGTGACGGTTGGGGCAACGGAAGCTATCTACGCTTCTTTGACGGCTGTCTTGAACCCAGGTGATAAGGTCTTGATTCCAACACCAACGTTCCCACTGTACGATCCCATCACATTGATGAATGGTGGTGAGCCAGTTCACTTGGATACAAGTGCTACGGACTTCGTTTTGACGCCGGAGATGTTGTCAGCTGCGATTGCCGAACACGGTGATGCGATTAAGGCAATTATTCTAAATTACCCTGGTAACCCAACTGGGGTGGCGTACTCATCTAAGCAATTACTAGAGTTGGCTGCCGTGTTGGCTGACACTGATATTATTGTGATTGCTGATGAAATTTATTCAGAGTTGGCTTACGACAGTGAGCACCGCTCAATTGCCACGTACTTGCCAGAACAAACGTTGGTCTTGAACGGGGTATCGAAGTCACACGCGATGACGGGTTACCGAATCGGCTTTATTGCGGGTCCAGCAGAGTTGATGCGTACGGTGGGCATGGTGCACCAAATGACGGTGACGACACCATCCAACCCAGCAATGGCCGCTGCGACGGTGGCGTTAGGAACCGAAGCTGGCCGTCGTGCAACCTTGGAAATGAAGTCAGCTTATCGTAAGCGTCGTGATTACGTGGTTGCCCAAATGCGTCGCGCCGGCTTTAACGTCATGACGCCAGATGGTGCCTTTTATGTCTACGCTGGTATTCCAGCAACGCATAACACAAACGATCGTGAATTTGCGTTGGCCTTGGCTGAAAACGCAGCGGTCGCAGTAATTCCAGGTTCTGTCTTTGGACCAGGTGGGGAAGGCTACATTCGTTTGAGCTATGCAACGAGCGACGCGCAACTACAAGAAGCGATGGCGCGTATTCAAAATTACATGCAACAAGTGCAAGAAGTCAGTGAATAAGGATGGGGATACTTATGAATAATGTGAAACAATACATGCTTGCTGTTTTGAACGGTAATGCATTGGCAATTATGGTTGCCTTGGTACCAGCTGCGTTGGTGAATCAATTGTTAGGTGCCATGCCACAAAATGGGGTGGTCACATCATTGGCGATGATGGTTACGTTGGCGCAAAGTGCGTTGCCGTTGATTGCTGCGTTTGCGGTGGGAACGATGTTGAAGTTGGGCATGATGGAGACGGCGTCAATGGCTTTGGCCACGTTGGCTGGCTCAGGCGTAACGACATTTAAGGATGGTACCTTCACGTTGGCTGGTTCAGGTGTTATCTTGAACGTGATGCTAACAACGGCGGTGGCTGGTTTGGTTGCGATGGGTGCAACCAAGGTACTTGGCCAATTGCGTGTCGTATTTGAGCCGTTGATTGTCTTGGTTGTTGCTGGTGGTATCGGATTGATGACGTTGCCAGGGATGGTTGCTGTCCAAGCAGCCGTTGGCCAAGTTGTTGCCTCAGCGACAGCCGCTGCGCCATTGGTGATGGGAATCTTGCTCGGTGTCATCTTTGCTTTGTTGATTGTGTCACCAATGTCTTCAGTTGGTATCGCAACGGCCATCGGTTTGGTGGGTATCGGTTCAGGTGCTGCCAACGCTGGTATCGTCGCAGCTGGTTTGACGTTGGCGGTTATGGGCGCATCAGTTAACTCATGGGGTGCCACAACCGCGCACTTTATGGGATCACCTAAGATTCAAATGGCGAACTTGTTGTCACGACCAAAGCTATTCTTGCCAGTCGTTATTGCCGCAGCTATCTCAGGTGGGGTTGCCTCATTGATGATGGTTGAAGGAACAGCCTTCTCAGCCGGATTCGGTATGGCTGGCTTCATCGGACCTTTGACGGCGATGACAGAGTCTACGGGGAGCGCCTTGGTGGTCCGCGTGTTGGTTGCCTTTGTCGTGGTACCACTAGCGGCTGCCTTCTTGATGAAGTTGATCTTTATCCAAAAGACACAATTGATTAAGGCAGAAGAATTGAAGTTGCCAGAAGTTTAAAAGTCACGGAGGCGTCGAGCAATCGACGTCTTTTTTACTGGAGAAAATTATTGAAATGGACATATTGTTTTGACATCTTATATTGTACGTTGTATAGTATTGTTTGTAACATGAATGAAACATGAGATTGGGGATTAAGAACATGACAGAACCGGTATTGATTGCAAACAAGTTGAACAAGACTTATACCAGTGCAGCTGGGGTAGACCAACACGTCCTTAAGGATTTATCTCTTACGGTGCCACAAGGGGAGTTTGTGGCCATCATGGGACCTTCAGGATCAGGAAAGTCGACGCTGTTGAACGTCCTTTCTACGTTGATGAAGCCAACGACTGGCGAAGTCATGATTAACAACAAAGATATTTTGCACATGACAGATGATGAAATCGCAAACTTCCGTGGTCGCGATATGGGATTCATCTTCCAAAGCTATAACTTGATTGAAAGTTTGACGGTTAGCGAAAACATTGCGTTGCCACTCACTTTGCAAAAGACAAAGCCTGCCCAAATCAAGGCAGCGGTTCAAAAGGTGGCCGATTTGCTTCACATCAGCGAGTACTTGAACAAGTACCCAGCTGAGTTGTCAGGTGGACAACAACAACGTGTTGGAGCAGCCCGTGCCTTGGTACACGAGCCAGCCTTGATTTTTGGAGACGAGCCAACCGGAGCGCTTGATTCTGAAAATGCCCGCGAAATGATGAACTACCTAACAAAGATTAATGACGAACGTGATATTTCAATCGTGATGGTAACGCACGATCCGTTCTCAGCATCATTTGCATCACGCATTCTATTCTTGACTGATGGACAAATCACGAAGACGTTGACGCGCGATGATCGTTCACGCGAAGACTTCTATAACTACGTGTTGTCTGAACTGGGTAACTTTGAATAAGGGGGCGGACAACCATGTTTTCTATTGCAATGAAGTCACTCCGCTCAAAGTGGCGTGACTATCTCGTACTATTTGTCGGCCTAATGGTGTCAGCAGCAATCTTCTACATGTTTAGTGCAATTGCATTGAACAAGGAATTCTTGCTGGCTAACTCAACGACTGCGATTATCGTCCTCGTCTTTACGATTGGTGAAGTCTTACTCGGGTTGATTACATTTGTCTATTTGAATTTTGCGAACGGCTTCTTGTTGCGCTTGCGTCAGGCTGAATATGGTTTGATGTCAATGCTCGGTGCGAAGCGTAAGCAAATTGGGATGATGTTGATGCAAGAAACACTTGCATTGGGAATCATCTCAACGGTAATTGGAATTGTTGCTGGAATCGCTTTGACGTCATTCAGTGGCCAATTCTTGATGGATTTGTTGGGCTTGCAACTAGCTCACTGGACGGGCTTCTCATTACAAGCCATCTTGGTAACCTTGGCATTCTTTGTGGTCTTGTTCTTCTTGAACGGCTTGTACAACAGTGCTCGTTTGAGTCGCCAAGATACGTTGACGTTGTTAACGGCTGACAAGCAAGTTAAGCAACCAAAGCGTCGCAAGATTTTGGATCCACTACTTGGTTTGATTGGTTTGGCCTTGTTGATTGGTGGTTATGCCATGATGCCAAATGTTTTGAGCATGGGTATCACAGGATTCATCTTGATTTTGATTATCAATGTCTTGGGAACGTTCTTCTTCGTGAGTCGTTCATTGAAGATGTTGACGTACGCCTTGCGTGGTTCACGTTTTAACAGCCGCGGCTTGCGTTCATTCTTGAATGGTCAATTGATGTTCCGCTTACCTGATTACCAACGCTTGTTGACGGTATTGTCAGTCATCTTCGGTTTGGCACTTGGGGCGATGTCAGTTGGACAGGGATTCTACCGTGCATTGCCAGAACAAGCACAATCTAGCCAGCCTTACACGGCAGCTTATACAACGAACGCTGACGTGAAGGACTTGAAGAACATCAAGTGGCAAGCAACTTATCACTACGTTAAGGGTGCTGATAAGGTTGTTTACTTTGATGGGGATGAGATTAATGCACACCACATCCCAACGATGATTTATGACGGGGTACCTAACAGCACGCCAAAGGTTAAGTGGATGTCTGGGGATGAGATGATTCAAAACCCAGACACGACGACGGATACGTTGATTGGCTTGGCAAACCAAATTAACGGTGTGCAATTTGATTCAAAGGCTGTGGTCCTTGCTAACGCGGATGAGTTGGCAGAAAAGGGAACGGTTAAGTCAGCTGAACTGGTGAAGGTCGCTGACTTGCACGAGAACGAAACGGTCTTGGTCAAGAACGCTGAACGTGAAGCAAAGGCTTTGGATTCAACGGTACAAAAGTTGTCAGGATCATACGGTTTCTATGCCTTGGCAAAGAGTTACTTTGGCGGCTTTGAGTTTATGGGAATTTTCTTGGGAATTGGTTTCTTAGCAATGTTGGCATCAACTTTGATGTTCAAGGTGTTGTCTGGTGTTGCTGATGATAAGCGTCGTTACCGTATTCTAACGATGATTGGAACAAGCGAACGTCAAGTGACAATGACGGTTGCGAAGGACTTGGGAACCCTGTTCTTTATTCCATTAATCATTGGACTGCTTGACGTTGTATTTGGATTGAATATGTTCAAGGCAATTTTGAGTGATCCATACGTTGGCTTCGTTCCCTCACTAATCGGCATTTTGGTCTTGTACTTAGCGTACTATTTCTTGACGGTTGTGATTTACCGTCGTTTGATTAAGGCCTAGTTCTAAAAATGTTCATGTTTTTTTGACGGTGGATAAGGTATAATATAAGTATTCGAAATGCTGTGGAGTAAATGACAATAAAAACATTTTATTGAGACATCTACGACACCTAAAAGGCGGCTACCTAAACGCGCAAGGTAGCCGCCTTTTTCTGTGCAAGCAAAGAACTACAGCAAAAGGTCGTTCCATGGTATGATTGCGAAAATAGCAGTATTCGGGGGTGCTGATATGAGACTTGAGACAGAAATTAATTCGACGATTCAAGGAATCGACATTACCTTCAATGAGTATGGGTCTGAGACGACAATCAGTTTATTCAGAACGGTGCTTGGCGAGGGTGTACTACGATTTGTTGGGCCAAATAGTGAGCGTACGGTCGTTCTGACCGCAGAACAGTATCTAGATTTTATTAACTACGTGTATTTGCCGGCCAATGTTGCTGAGTGGCATTCAGTGCCGTGGGCATTTGAGGCCGAGACTTGGTGGCGTGTGATGATTCACGACGGTGACAAGAGCAAAAACATGCGCGGTAGCGAAGAACAAGAAGGGTACGCCCACTTTAAAAAGTGGTTGGAACTGTGGTTGGCAGGATTTGATATTGAGCTAGGCAATATTATCTACAAGCCAATTGAGGTTATCTATGAAGACGCAGTTCATTTGCGTACGCTACCGGTTGTTGGCTATGCATATCTCACTTACAAAGAACGGTCGATTTACGATGGCCTAGTCGAAGACGGCATTGTGGATGATGCAGCGCCACAAGTTGACTTGGTTCGTGAGCCAACGAATGCGCATGATGAAAATGCCATTTTAGTTTTGTATAAAGGCATAAAGCTAGGGTACTTGCCTAAGAATAACAACAAAATTTTGGCGCGCTTGATGGATGGTGGCGTCAAACTGCAGGCGCAAGTGAAACCAGACATTGATGACGAAAAAGTTTGGGTGTCAGTTTCGTTGGCAAAGTAAAAACCAGAGGATTGTGTGTCCTCTGGTTTTTTCGTGTTCTTACAAGATTGATCCAACCCACTTCTTCATTGCGATGTTAGTGAAGTCGAACTTTTCCAAAGCTTCAAAGCCTTCAGTTTCCAAATCAACGTTTGAAACGGCACCGTATGACAACATCAAGTTAACTGGGTGCACGTTACGATCACCAACCGTTACCAAGATAGCAGGCTTGTTTGAAGCCGTCATGTAGCCGATTTCGAAGGCCGTACCTGAATCAGGGTCAGCAGCGTCGATGAAGGCAACAATCAAATCAGCGTTGTTCATTGCCGTGATGTCAGCCTTGTACGTCATCGTTCCCCATTCGAAGTCAGGCTCAAAATCACCATCAGCTTCGATAACTTGACCACCGTATTGGTTCAACAATGGTACGTAGATATCGTTAATCGTAGGGTTGGCCTTCAATGCTTGGTATCCTTGCATCAAAATGTTTTGTTGTTCTTCGTTGAACCAACCAGCGCCCAAGTAAATGTTGCGCGTGCGTTGGCCAACCTTTTCACTAGCTTCAGCGATTTGAGCAAGCTCAGCAATCAATTGGTGTTCAGTAAGCATTAGAAATTCCCCGTGTTTCTTTGTTTGTAACCAGGATACCAAATTTCCGTGACGATTTTATGAATGTTGGAAATCAGGATATTCATTGAAAGAGACTTTTAAAAACATACGCAAAACTGAAAAAGTTTCCACTGTTCTATCGCAACTAATACAGGTAGTCTGGAAAAGCAGCAAAAGACAACACTGTATTTTATACACAATCTTGTGTATAATTCTAAGGGAGGATACATGCCTAAATCAGTACGCGTGATGATTAAGTATTTGCAGCAAAATGGATTTGTTGAAGTACGTCAGAATGGTAGTCATAAGCAATTTAAGAACTATCGAACGGGAAAGAGCGTGGTGGTTCCTTATCATACTGGGGGAAAAGAATTAGGAACAGGACTTGAGCGAGCAATTTTGAAGCAAGCTGGCTTAGATTAATAAGGAGATTAGGATGGCGACAAAGAACACATTACTGTTTTATCCAACCGTTTTCTTAACAGAAGATGATGGTCAAATTACGGTTCGAGTCCCTGATGTTGGGGTGGCTACTATGGGTGCGGATTACCAAGACGCAATTGCGATGGCGCAAGAAGCGGTAGGGTTGGCTTTAGAAGAGGAAACTAGTTATCCGGATCCATCTACGCCGTTGGATGTTACGTTGGAAGAATGGGAAGCACCTGAAAATGTGCAAGTTATGATTGTGGCATATGATTTAGCGGAATATCGACGACATGTCTCTAAGACAGTGCGACGAAACATTTCGATTCCAGAGTATTTAAACAATATTGCTAAAAAGAACAACATTAACGTTTCTAAAGTAGCGACAGAAGCACTTGAACAAATTGTTTTCGGATAACTATGAGAAAGCTTGATAAGTAATAAAATGCGATAGCTGAATAAACTATCGCATTTTTTGTTGTTTGAAAATTAGGTATAATCGTGCTATATTAAGTTTAACTTAATCGTAAAGAGGTAGATGCATATGGCAGATAAGCAAACTGAATATCGTATTTGGCACGGACGATTGTCATCTATGTTAGAAGGGGAAATTGAAGACATTAGATATGACGCGTTTAATGAATTTGATGCCAAAGTTGCAAGCGGATTGATTCCAGTGTTGGCGTTTAAGACAATGCAACGTGATTTTGTGTTGCCGATTATTCGTGATCACGGTCTGGATATGAGTGATTTTTATGATGCGGAGGCTAGTGTATTGGGGGCTGCGTCATTGTCAGATATCCGTTTCTGGGCTGGCTTGGCAAAGAAAATCGGTGTGAGTGCTACCAATGGTAACTGGCGCGCACGTGACAACCGCATGTATGTATAAAAAAATACACCCCAAGATTGAGGTGTATGATTCACTAATTCTTCTTAACAGCATCGCCGTAAGCGGTGTAGTTTTCATCGCCCATCAAGCGAACGTTTAATACTTCATCAGCGCCAAGCTTGTCAGCTTCCTTGGCCAAATCGGCTAGTGCGCCGGTGGGTGACATGGCGATTGATGTGACGATTTGAATTGCCTCAAACCCGGCTGGAATATCACCGACCGTCATTGGCAGTGAAAAATCTTTGTTTCCGAAAAGTCCCATAGTCGTGGACCACCTTTCTTCCTAATTGTTGCCTTCATTATACAAATTCCGGTACCAAAAAGGGTGGCTGGTGTCTTAGCGCGAAACTGCGATTTCTAGCGTGACGTCAATTTCACGACCCAAGGCATCATAGTGGCCATAAGTTGGGTAGGTGGCAAAGAAGCCAATTGCAGTTGGCGTGTCATCTGACAATTGGGCGGTCAGGTCACGAATTAATTGTTGCGTTTCCGCCAAGTCGAAGGGGATGTCGCGAATATCAGCATCCAACTCGACAGCTCCAAGAAAACCATCGATATCATTATCGGTGAACAAAGGCTCACGTTCATAAAGGTAGGTATAAGTCATGCGGTTACCATCCGTCTGATTTTTAGTTAGTAAAGCCATTATAGCCCACTTTAGCCAAGGGTGCTTAATTCTGAAGAAATAAGCGCTTACATGGTAAAATGTAAGTACAAAAGAACGTGACTACGGAGGAAATGATTATGGTTGATGTTGCACACCAAGAAGCAATTGAGCAAGTTATTTTGAACTTGAAGGCCCAGGTGGCTGGTTTGAACCAACAAATCGAAGCCTTGTCTAGCTTGCTTGAAATGAAGACAGAAGATGTTGATATCCACGATGTGCCAGGTCAAATTAAGCGCGCAGCCGCAGCGGTGGCTGGTACTGATCACTTGAACATGATTTTGGTTCGTGGTGAAAGCTACGAGATGCGTGAGCGCATGATTAAGGAAGCGTTGGATTCAGAAGTTCACGTAACTGGTGTTGAGCAATTTGTTGAGGACTACGAAGCCGGCTTGCGCGGTGGCCAAGTTGGTACACAAAAGTTCAAGGACACATACGATGGTTACGAAGTATTGGTTATTGAAAACTTGGAGCAACTGGCTGGAGATAAGCCTAAGCTACAAGAACAACTCTTTGATCGCGTTTACCAACGTTCAGAAGAAGGCAAGTTGACCATCTTGTCAGGAAACGCAGCGTTCATTATCGGAAGTGAATCAGAAGAATATCTACACATGTTGAGTTTGGGAAAGAACGTCTTCGTGGGTTAATGATTAAGGGGGATATGCCAAATCGGCGTATCCCTTTCTTGTATCATTCAAATATTCTTGTCATACTAGTACCGAGGGAGCGGAGGAAAGCATAGAAAGACAGGGGGACTTTTGATGGCATTTCCAAAACTAATTGCAGTTGACTTGGACGGCACTTTCTTTGATAAGCACCAACAAGTGAATGCACACAAATTTACGAAGCTACTGGATTACTTGGACGAACGCGATTATCATTTTGTAGCAGCGACGGGTAATGATCGCGCGACGGTGGACCGCTTTTTGGCACCGTTCGTAGGGCGCTTTGATTACGTCGTGCAAAATGGTGGCCAAGTCATCACAAAGGACAACAAGGAACTGGCCTTGCACAGCTTGTCGCGTGAGCACATGGAAATCGCGATGAAGGCGGTGGCAGAATCACCATTGTCACCGGGCCATGGCAATGTTTATAGCACTGCGACGAATGGCTACATGCTACGTGCTGATCAGGGTCAAGGTGAGCTTTATCACCACATGGTCGCTGAGTTCCCAAACTTGATTTTCATCGACAGCTTGGATGAAATCACGGAACCGGTCGTGAAAATCATTGTGAATTGGCCGGAAGTACACGCGGAAGCCTTTATGGCCCAGCTAAACCGTGAGTTAGCTGGCACCGCACACGTGACCACGTCAGGGTTCGGCATGATTGATATCGTGGCACCGAATATCAACAAGGCGGTCGGTCTAAAAGAACTCGGTGCTTATTATGGTATCGAACCGGCAGCGATGGCAGCGTTTGGGGATGGCGGTAACGACATTGAAATGCTACGTCTGGTTGGCCACCCCTTTGCGATGACCAACGCAGCTCAGCCGTTGTTGGACGAGTTCCCACCAACGGTTTCAGATAATAACCATGATGGTGTCTTGGATACAATCGGGACATGGCAATAACCAAAATTGGACGGCTTGAAAAAGTCGTCCTTTTTATATGCGACAAAACGGCTCACTCATTTCGTTAGTATAGGTGTCGACAAAAGCAGGTGGCCACCTAAATGAATTTGGAGGAATGACGAAATGACGGGACAAATGAAGGTACGATATGTGACGAAGGCAGCGGAGACGGAAGTTGAATACGTCCGCACGTTCAACGTAAAGGTTGGTACGACGGACGAACAACTGCGTCAACTTGGTCAGGTTATCGTGAACCTTGGTGTTGAAACGGATATCGTATCGATTTCGGCGACGGAAGTGAATGCGTATGATGCAGGTTTGACAGAATAATCGGAGGTAGTGAACATGAAGACGTTGGATTTGGTATTTGAGGGGAAGTTTGCAAAGGTTGCTGGTGCGAAGGTGCATTTGAAGATGGTGAACATTGATCCGGATTTGACGCCCGACCGTGTGAAGGCTGCTATGGCGGAGTTGGCATCATTTGATTTCTTGGTAGACGCCAACGGTGTGCCAATTTATGGCATGCCATTGGGCGCCAATGTGATTGAGACAACGACAGAAGAATTGGTTGCATAATTGTTAAAAAGGACCGGTCTGAATAGACCGGTTCTTTTCGTATAGGGTGTAAAGCTAGGCAGAAGTGGGATAAAAACGGTATAATTTACTTTATGAAAGTGAAACTTACGAGAGAGGCTCAAGATGGTAACTGTAATTAAGCGTTATGAAGACGCACAAGTGATGGCGTTTGATTATTTCATCGAAGCCCACCATGATGTTTACGAAGATACTGGTCACATTGTCATGAAGTCAAATGGTGACATGGCAACTTGGCGTGCGGTTAATGATGGGGATGAAACTTATCTTAAGACAGCGCTAACGGCGTTGTTCGAGCGCCGTGACGAAAACGGTGGTGTCTACCCAGAACAAGTTGGCGCAGCAACTGCCTAGCGGGAGATTTAATCGAGCGGAAATTCTTGGCGACGAAATCGGCTAATCTTATCCCTCGTTTAAGTTTGGCGCCTTAATATGGCACGTGTTGAGAGGGAAACTCCTCAGCATGCCCATAGCAAACAACTACTCATACTGTTCAAGGCCCCACCTTGAACAACCCTACTCCTAAACAATTAGCGGACATCCGTCTGCTAATTCCAAACGTCACTGGATTGCCCGTCCGGTGGCGTTTTTTGTTGGAACAAATAGAAAATCAAAATTTAAGCTACGTTTCAGGAACCATTATTAATCCTTTAAGGTTTCGGCCGTATTATTAATCATGTCGAAAGGGGATAACCCTTACGACGCGAAACCCATAGCAATGAAAACATACTCCTGTTTTAAGGTTGATATCTTAAAACAATCCTACTCCTTATATGAATAACGAACAGATCGCTGATCGCCCAATCAGCTAGATCCGAAAACGCCACTAGTATCCCAGCTAGTGGTGTTTTTGTTTGGAAGAACTGGAGGGACTGATGATGACCGAAAATTAAGCTAACTTTCAGCCTCAGTTATTTCTGAGTTAAGGTTCCGGCTATATTATTAATCATGTCGAAAGGGGATAACCCTTAAGACAAGAAACCCATAGCAATCAACATACTCATACTCCCTTGTCTGAGAATCCCATCGAAGACAATCTACTCCTTAAAAATAACGAATAGATCGCCGACCTCCCAATCGGCTTGATCCGAAAATGCCACTAGATTTCCCACCTAGTGGCATTTTTGTTTGGCGTAAAACGTTTAATTAAAATTAAATTAGAAAATGGTGTTGACATTATCATTTAGGTTCGCTATTCTTAACACATCAAATAAAGCAGGAGGCATTATCATGAACAATTCAGTACACACAACAGCATATTCAGTTAATGCCTTTACGTCATTCGCGTTTTTCTTTTTTAAGAAGCGGTGAATGATGGCTTTTAAGCAAGCTAGCTTTCACCGCGATAGGTGAAGGCTAGTGGATTATTCGATTTTACACACGAGTAACGACTAGTATCTTCCGGATGGATACTGGTCGTTTTTTATTTTGACTAAAGCGCTTTAGTAACTCGCCAAACCATGAGGAGTTACGACATGAACACAAAGACACTAGCATTGATGACACTTGCAACGGCAACGCTTGGATGGATGGTTACACCGGCGGGGGATGTTGCAGCATCAGACAAGATTATTAATTGGACGCAATCAGCCGACTTGAGCACACTTGATCCATCTCGTGCGCCAGATGTGGCTTCATCACAAATTATCGACCAGTCAGGGCAAGGTTTGTACCGCGCTGGTAAGAACAATGAACCAAAGTTGGCGGATGCCAAGAAGGTCACTGTCTCAGAAGACGGTAAGACTTGGACAATCACCTTGCGTGACAACCTGAAGTGGTCAAACGGCGACCCCGTGACGGCGCAAGATTACGTCTACGGGTGGCAACGGACGATTGACCCAAAGAACGCCTCAACGTCAGCTAACTTGATGTATAACATCGAAAACGCCAAGGCACTCAATACCGGCGAACAAACTGACTTGTCAGCGCTAGGTATCAAGGCACTTGATGATAAGACGTTGCAGATTTCACTGGTTGCACCCGAACCAATGATGGCCAAGATTCTAACGGAAAAGGGCTTTTATCCACAAAACCAAGCTTTCGAAACTAAGGTGGGTGACAAGTACGGTTCAACGGCAAAAGACACGCTCTATAACGGTCCTTTCAAGGTCGTGGGTTGGAATGGGTCGAACAAGTCATACCGCTTGGTGAAGAACAAGTACTACATTGATGCCAAGAAAGTGAAGCCAAAGGAGATTCACTTCCAAACGGTGACCGAGTCATCAACGGGGTTCAACTTGTACCAATCAAACAAGGTCGATTACACCGAGTTGTCAGCAACGCAAATCAAGGGTGTGAAGAGCAAGGCTGGTTATCACCAAATCAAGCAAGCGCGTACGCAATATTTGGCCTTCAACGTGAAGACAGGCATCTTGTCTAACCAAACGGCTCGCCAAGCGATTCAACGTGCCATCAACAAGGCTGCGATGGTGAAGAACGTTATGTCTGATTCAGCAACGATGAGCAAGACGTTTACACCAGTTGGCATTGTGACGGATCCGAAGACGAAGACTGATTTTGCGAAGGTGAATGCGGTTAAGAACACGGGTTACAGCACCAAGGAAGCTAAGCGCCTTTGGCAAAAAGCAATGAAGCAAGAAGGACTTAAGAAGACGTCACTAACTTTGTTGGCTGACAATGATGATTCATCAAAGAACCAAGCCCAATTCTTGCAGTCACAACTAGAAAGCCACTTGCCAGGGTTGCAAGTGACGGTGAAGACGCAACCAAAAACAGCCCGTGTGAAGGCCATGTTGTCATCACAATTCGAGATGGTTTTGGTGGGATGGAACGGCGATTACGCTGATCCACTAGCGTTCTTGGCTAACTGGCAAACAGGGGCCACGGCCAACTTTGGTAATTGGACTGATGAGAAGTACGATGCTGCGTTGACGGCAGCCCAAACAACAGACGTGATGGACAACGAAGCCCGCATGGCTGACTTGGGACGTGCCGAGAAGATTTATCAAACGCAGGTACCAGCAACGACACTATTCGATGTGACAAATTCAGTGATGATTAACCCTAAGGTAACTGGGGTTCAGATTAATACAGTCGGCGCAACATTCGACTTTACAAAAGCAGTTAAGAAATAATACGTGGGGAAAATGATATGACAATTGTTAATTATGTTGGTGGAAATGTGTATGTGACAAACGAGGGGTTCAAGTCACAAACGGTGTCAGTTGATACGGTATCTGGTCAGGTGGTTGAGACCGTGCGTGAGGCTGATCAAACGGTTGATGTGCAAGGTAAGTATCTAGTGCCAGGGCTGATTAATGCCCATGCGCATATTGTGATGGCGGCTGACGGCCGTGAACGTGCGGGTCAAGATGTAACGCTGGATACATTAGTTGCGTTGCAGAATTTGCAGGATGCGATTGCAAGTGGTGTGACGACGATTCGTGACGCCGGCTCAACGGATAATATCGATTTGAAGTTGGCAAGCAAGATTCGTCAGCAACGCCTACAACTACCAGACATCATTGGTAGTGGCGCAGCGTTGACGATGACGGACGGTCACGGGTCAAAGATCGGTATGGAAGTCGACGGTGTTGATGAAGTGCGTAAGGCAGCCCGTTGGAATCTTAAGCACGGGGCGCAAACGATTAAGTTGATGGCAACTGGTGGCGTGAGTTTGGATGGTGAACAACCAACTGACGAGCAACTATCAGTAGAAGAATTGACAGCAGCGGTCCTTGAAGCACACCACAAGGGCAAGCCAGCGATGGCTCACGCACAAGGCACGCAGGGCATCAAGAATGCCATCTTAGCCGGTGTTGATTCAGTTGAGCACGCGGTGTATTTGGATGACGAAACTATCCAAATGTTGCTGGATACGAATACGGCGATTGTGCCAACGATGGCGGCGCCTTGGCAGATGCTACAACATAAGGATGATATTCCAGCTTATATGTACGATAAGGCTTCAGCGCTGTGGGAGGCGCACCAACAAAGCATTCGTGATGCTGCTGCCGCTGGTGTGAATGTTGTGATGGGGACTGATGCTGGTACGAGTTATAACGATTTCAAGTCTGGTCCGGGTGTGGAAATTCGCTTGTTGGCGAGCGTGGGGATGACACCAGAACAAGTGTTGCTCGCATCAACGGTTCGTGGGGCTGAATTGTTGGGGATTGCTGACCGCGTTGGGGAGTTGGTGCCAGGTAAGGATGCGGATATGTTGATTTTGGACCGTGATCCATTGCAAGATTTGGCTGTGTTAACGGACGCACCACGCGTTATCAAGCGTGGTCAGGTTGTGACGGGGAGCTTGAATTAAACGAGAAAACGCCGTTAGTTGGAGACTAGCGGCGTTTTTGTGTGAGCTGGAAACCGGCATGTTTTGGGGATGACGCGTAAAATTGATGTGATAATGAATGAAGAGGTGGACGGTGATGTATATCATTGAAATTAATGGTCAGTATGTACAAGACATCAGTAACGGCATGCCACGATTTGTCTTTGGCAAGTTTGGCGCCCGTCAGTTTTACAGCGAATGGGAAGCAAGGAATTATGCCGATATGAATGGGTACTATGGCTTCATGAATGTTGTGAGTGCGTACTAAATTAAGCTAACTTTCAGCCACAGTTATTGGTGCGTTAAGGTAGCAACCTTATTATTAATTATGTCGAAAGGGGATAACCCCTAAGACAAATCCCTAAGAATGACTCATATTCCCGTTTGAGAATCCCAACTCAAACTCCCTACTCCTTAAAATGCAGATCGCCGGTAACCCAGCTGGCTTGATCCGAAGACACCACTAATCGTTTCGATTGGTGGTGTTTTTGTGTTTCTAAATAAATATAGCAATATTTAATCATCTTTGTTTATTAAACTTTCAGAAAAGATTGAGAAGTACATTTAAAAATTTGGAGGAAACAAAGATGAGTAAAAAGCAGATTGACGGCAGAATTAAGCGATATGAAGTACATAATCACCAAGGCGAATTGTTGTTTTCCGGTACAGCGGAAGATTTGATTCAGAAATTTGAAATTTCGCGTAGCACGTTGTACGCAAATGTGTCGAAAACTAAAAAGGGTATCTTAACGGGAAGAAACAAGGGCTTCCGCTGGACCGTTAAGAGCATGGAAGACGTTGCGGAAACTTATTGAGTTTAGTGCCTAAATCCGAAAACACCACTAATCGTTTCGATTGGTGGTGTTTTTGTTGAACGCGAAGTTTGAATGTATTTTATACAGTGAGTGAGAAAAGAAAGAATTTGTTTGCCTCGAGATCTAAATAATGATCTAATTATTGTAATTAACAATTACGGGGGTGTATGTAATTATGGGAGTTCCGATTAAAATTCCACAACCAGCAGGACTAACGATGGGGATGCTTTTTCAGCAAAATGTTTTTTCTGTGCCGGTGTATCAGCGAAACTATTCATGGAAACAAAATGAAGTTTTGGATTTCTGGAGAGATTTAGAAGATCTAATAGAAGAACGACGCAATAATCACTTTTTTGGGCAGGTGGTTACATTTAATCACGATGACACTCAAGATTTAATTGATGGACAACAACGAATGACCACCAGTACGATTTTTTTGGCGGTCATTCGTGATACAGCTCAGAAGATGCTAACGGAGGAAGCAGATCGATTAACACAGGATTCAAGAGATAAGCTCCGTGACATCACACGAGATATCAATCAACGATTGATTCGTGGTGAAAATGGTGAGCAGGCTACACTGAAGTTGCAAGCATCATCTGAATCGGATCGCGAATTGCAAGATTATTTTTACAAGCGGACTCACGCACAAGCTGTGGACTATTTGGATAATAGTCAAAAGACTGAACCAATGAAAAATATGGATGCGGCGTACTTGGAATTTCAAAGTGGCATTGAAAATTCGCTTTCACAGAAGAAAACGTTTGGTGAACGTATCACCTTGCTTGACCGAACTTTGAGAACATTTATTGAAAAATTCTACGTTGTCATGATCTCAGCACCAACGCAAAGGGATGCATTCATTATTTTCGAAACGCTAAACAGTCGTGGTGCAGACTTAAAGCCGTCTGATATTATTAAAAATCACATTATGTTCCTACTGGAAGATGATCTGGAAAATACTAATTTGCTTTGGGCAAAAGTTTCAGATCAATTGAACGCGGATAGCGATCGAATTACCTCGTATATTCGTTCTTATTGGACGGCTACGCGTAGGCTGGTAACAGAAGGCGCATTGTATCGTTCTTTAAGCCAAGAGTTGAATTCTAAGTCAGAAGGAAAAGCCTTTTTGGATGACTTGGTTGAACTTGTGCATGCATATGATGTGCTCGAAAACCCGTGGAGTCCGGTGGCAAACCGAGATCTATTTAAGAACCGTATGTTGCACGCTGAAATAGATATTTTAGACAAGATGAGTGTGAAGTTGTATTATCCTATATTCTTGTCAATGCGGAAGCAACGTTTTGATGAACAACAGATTGCCCAAGTGCTTCATCAGGTAATTTCAATCTTTGTACGACACCGCACCATTTTGAACAATGGAACTAACACTTTGGAAAGTGGATTTGCAACAACGGCAAATAAGATTTATCGAGGTGAGTTAACTAGTGTTAATGATATCAATACAGATTTGAAGCGACCTGCTATGCTCCATTCCGATGCGGATGTACTCGCTGCTTTTTCTGTTCTTTCAAAGGAAGGTGGACAGCGCGGACAGAAAAAATGGGCACTTACGTATTTGTTGAGCGAGCTCGCATATGCGGATAAGGAAGAAGATTACTATGAAGATGTGTTCCGAGAAGATAAGTATGAATTAGTCCGTATCGCCGAGTTAAACGATATGACCGATGACGTAGATACAGATCATGAATCTCGAATTGGAAATTGGACGCTTATCGAGAAGGCGTATAAGTTTGACGAACGTGATGCAGATGGAAAGTATCAGGCGCTACATGGCTCATCGTTCCCAGGTAACGACGTCTTAGCTGAGCAAGTTAAACAGGGCTGGGATAACGATGCTGTAGAAGCTCGACAAAATACAATGAGCGACAATGTTGTTGTGATTTGGCAATAAGGTGTAAAAGTTGGAAGAGGGTAATTTGAAGAGTATTATCTAAAATTAAAATTTGTTTGATCTATGAGATAACTTGATCAACAATTAAGATCCAAAATTGAATTTGATAAGGAAATGGATTGAGTCCAACCAACTAGGTGAGATCCTTACATTTATTAAGTGGAAGCCGGGCTTTTAAGCTCGGTTTTTTTGTTGCGAATTAATGAAGAAATTGTATTTAGTTAACGGGGTGATCGTTTTATTAGTGAGTTTTGCTTTAATTTATGATCTAATTAAATAAAGACTATTTATATGGGGAGTAGGTATAGTTGTATGGATTTTTTTAGATCTACGGTTAAGAAGCAATCTGATGCTTGGATTTTCCCTAGTGGTAAGGGATTGACACTTAGTGGCATTAATGCAGCTGGAATCGATACGTTTTCTGATGTGCCAATAAATTCAATTACACGTGAAGGTATTCAAAACTCTTTGGATGCGAAGGATTCAGGTGTTGATGGTCCGGTCGTGGTTAAATTCCAAAAGCATGACATTCCATCTAGCGATATTCCAGGTATCGAAGAGCTGAGAAATGTGGCGTTGCCTGCAATGCGATCAAAGTGGGATAGCTCAGAAACAGCACAAGAATTTTTAAACACATATGAAAGTGTCATAAACGAAGCAACGGTTCCGGTACTTCAAATGAGCGATTATAATACCAAAGGATTGGCGGACAAAAATTGGCAATCATTGATTTTTGTCGCAGGTGATTCAGTTAAAGATGATGAAGCATCAGCTGGAAGTAAAGGTATTGGAAAATTTGCGCCATTCGCAGCTTCAAATTTACGAATGGTTTTTTACCATTCAATTTCGGAAGCTGAAGGGGAGCGCAGTATTGGTGTGTCGCAATTAGTATCTTTCGATAAGCCAGAAAAAGACGAAGTGACTCAGGGGCCGGGCTATTATTCTGCCAAAATGGAGGGTACAAAGTACCTACCAATGAGCAGAGACTTGCCATTTGCGATTAATCGAAAGATAAATGAAAAAGGAACTGACCTTTTTGTAGTTGGTTTTAAGAATGATCCTAATTGGGAAGACCGAATTAAAATAGCGGTGCTTTCCAATTTTTTGATCTCTATTTGGGCAGGCGAATTAGAAGTTCATATTCAAGATGAAGTTATTAATCAAGCCTCATTAGCAAGCCTATTTCAATATTTTGAAACACTTGAGAGCGATAATTCTCGGAAATCAGATGCATTTAAGGTGACAGACGAGTACAAAGACGCTTTCCGTGCATTTGAAGTTTTGAATAGTCCAAAACGAATTGAATTGCCATTACCTGAAAAAATGGTCAATGATTATGAGTTTATAGAGTCGTCCAAGGATGCACATCTATATTTAGCAATTCTTGAGGACACAAATCGAAAAGTTCTTCAGACTCGTAAGTCTGGTATGAAAATTAATTATAAAAACCACATCAGTGGATCAATTAACTTTTTCGGAATATTCCAGGCTACCGGACAGAAATTAAATAAGTTCCTCAAAGATATAGAAAATGCAAATCACGATGATTGGTACGTAGATAGAATTATCGATAAAAAGCTTAAAAAAGAGGCAACAAACTTTTTAAAAGACCTGAATAGGTTCTACAAAGATTCGGTTATTGATAATTTTTCTAACGCGAATACTGAAAGCATGGATGTGTTTGGTCTAAGCGGTATTTTAACTGTTCATCAAAATGATTCGGAATCAGAAAATTCTGATGAAGCTTCGCTTGATAAAAAAATTACGGAACTGGTAATTAAGAAGCAAAAGAATAAAGTTAAGGTAGCTCAGCCAAAAACGAAATCAAAAAAAGATGACAACATTATTGGCGATGTATTTGGAGAGTCGGATGATGACGAAGAGGAGATTCCAGAGCCAACTAGAACACCAGACCGCAGAGATGAAGGAAATGGAGTGACTAACACTCCGGAAGATCAACGTCAAAAGGCCCGTCGTGGAGCAGAATTAACTGAGATCGGGGTCCGCTTGATTGAAGTTGATGCGGAGAAGGGCGAGTACAAAATTAATATAAAGGCGCCCAAAGACCGTGCAAAAATTGAAGTTGAATTTAGAATTACGGGTGAAAACGGTTTGGATGAACTGGTCAAAATTAAATCAGTTGATATTCCTAATGCGGAAGAGTTCACGGAAAGCAGTGTTCTGATTAACAATGTGAAAAAGGATGAGATGATACGCGGATCTGTAACCATTGATTTTGGCACACGAGTTCGGCTAGGAGGTAAAACATATGAAATTAAGCAATAATTCGTTTCCTTATCCGGTATTAAGTGCTTCTGATTCCCTTAGCTTTGAAGATGAATTCATATTTGGAGATAGTTTTAGCGTAGATGTATCTCAAGAACAGGTAGGCCAATCCGACTTTGAACTTGTGATCCAATACAAACTAAAAAATGACGATCTTCAAAAAATGATAAATGATGGTACCGCGTTGGTGCTGGCGCATCTTGAAAGCAGTTTGACTTCTTTTCGAAAGGCTATTCCATTTCCGGAAAATAAAGACACGCTCCGCCTAGGCGTTGACGCAGAATCTATTGCTAAGAACATTGAGCTAACTGTTTTGGTAGTCGCAAATATTGATATCCCAGAGTATATGAATTCGGGATTTAATCCGGAGCTTTTTGGTGATGATTACATTGTAAAAAACATTATGCGTGGAGATATTTTGGCTTTCGAGCCAACAGTGGAGATTGAACTTCAAATGGAAGACTCTGCACCGAAGAGTGTGCAAACTTTCATTAAAGTATCAAAATCAAAGAATAAGAGCATGACTGTGAACCTCGATGGTGAATCTATAAGGATTGAAATTCCTGAAGCGGCATATAAGATATACGCTCAAATGCAGAATGCGAAAGAAGTTAAAATTGCAAACTTCTCTTTGTTGATTCCTGCATTGATGATAGCCGTTGACGACATCAAAGATGAGGGATCTACAAATGGTGATTATCTTTGGTATAAGGAATTGTCCATGTATATTTTCGAGTCTTTGAAATATAGCGATAGTAAGTTGGAAAACACTTCTTCTCTAGTGGTTGCGCAACAGTTACTAAACAATCCAATTATTCCGGCGTTTGAAGTATTTAATGAGGTTGATGAGTGATGAATATTCCTATTGTTTCTAATAAATTTTTGGAAGAGTTTGATACGAATTTTGATACCGATATGCTTGATTTATACAAGCTGCAAAACGCGTTAGAAATTCAAAATGTCATGAACAAGGAAGGCAATGTTTTTCGAACAAAGAAAGAGTATGAGAAGCAGGAGTTACTGTTGCCAGAAACTAGTGAGTATGACAACGCGTATGAAAATATTGTGAGTTTACACTCGCAATTAAGAAATTTAACTCCCGTAGAAGCGACAGATCCTCGAATTTGGGTCGCTTTGGAAAATACTGATTTTTTAGATTATCATTTGCGCGTGTTGAAGGTGATGGATTTTAAAGCTGGAAAACAAGAATCTTCAATAAAAAGCCGCTCAAGTTTTATTGTGAACGGACATAAAAGATCGTTGGCGATAAATAACTTAGCCTCACTATGGTGGATAGGACATGTTTTTTATGATGCAGAACATGAAGACCCATATCATTTTGTTAAGCTTTTTACACAAACTGACTTTAGAGGGAATTTTGTTGCACTTTCGTCAAGCAATGTGATTGATAGTGACCACATACGATTGGGCATATTTGATGCTGTGTTTGAGTTGATTCAAGATGGACAAATTTCTCAGAATAGAAAGGCGTTTTCGGAAGCTAATAAGATCATGAATATGATTGGTGGAATTAGATTGCTAGATCTTCTTACGCGTAAAGAAGTGTATGAGTATGTGTTAAGAAGCTTGCCTAACCAGCTTGAGTCTAAGAGAAGATGATTGGATTTCAGAATAATTAGTAAATTATACAAGTGATTTAAGATCAAAAAGATTGGGTGTATTCAACCAATCTTTTTATTTTGCTGCTAAAATGAATACAAACATATGACGTGAGAGGTATTCAGTATGAAAAAGCGAATAGCAGTTGTTGGGGCGGCAATTATCGAAAATCAGAAGTTGTTGGCAGCTAAGCGTTCAGAGGGACGATCATTAGGTGGATACTGGGAATTTCCGGGCGGAAAAATTAATGAAGGTGAGACATCAGAAGCAGCCTTACAACGTGAAGTATTTGAAGAATTTGGAGCTAATGCAACTATTTTCGAAAAGCTGGATGAGCCATTTGAAAAAGAATATGATTTTGGGACGGTTGTTCTTGAAATTTTGTACGCTCGTTTAGATTCTCAAATTACCAAGACTATTGAGCATGAAGAGTTACGTTGGGTAACGGAAGAAGAGGCACTTAAACTAGATTGGGCGCCGACAGATGTGCCAGCTATTGAAGAACTGGTTGAGCGAGGATTTAATCATGTCGACTAAAGATGATCTTCGAGCGGGGATAGAATTCGGATTTATTGATGATACAGTGGAAGCTTCAGGTCGTTATCAACCAGCGCTGCTAACTAATCAAGGCGGGGATACTATTTTAGATCACCTAACTGACGAACTGCATACAACTAAAGGATTTACGTTCGCGGTAGCTTTCGTTACAGAGGGTGGATTGATTGACATTAAAAGTACACTTAATGACTTGGCACGAAAAGGCATTCGTGGTCGATTGATAACGTCAAATTATTTGGATTTTAATCAGCCTAAAGTGTTCAAAGAACTCTTGAAGCTGCCAAATGTTGATGTGCGAATTATTAACGAGAATGGGTTCCATACCAAAGCTTATTCATTCAACCACGGTGATTACACATCAGTCATTATAGGTAGTGCTAATCTAACCCAAACAGCACTAAAAAAGAATTTTGAATGGAATTTGCGAGTTACATCAACCCATCAAGGTGACATCACAAAACAAATAACGGCTCGCCTTGATGATTTGTGGAATAAGGCAGTGCCTTTAACAGAAGACTGGATCGCCGATTATGCTGCACACTACGAAGATAGAAAGCCGAACATTCAGATAGAGCGTACTGATTACTTTATTGAATCAGATGAAATAAGACCAAATCGGATGCAAGAACCAGCCTTATTAGCACTGCGAAAGTTACGACAACAAGGTGCAGAAAAAGGATTAGTGGTTGCAGCAACTGGAACTGGGAAAACGTATTTAGCAGCCTTTGATGTAAAACAATTTGCGCCAAAGAGAATGCTATTTGTAGTTCACCGTGAGCAAATCTTAAAAAAGTCTATTGAGAGTTTTAAAAAGGTACTTGGCGGAAAAGACTCAGATTATGGACTGTTATCAGGGTCACGCAAAGATTACGAAGCAAAGTATCTCTTTGCAACGATTAACATGGTTTCTCGTCCAGATGTTATGGATCAACTTGGAAAAGAACGGTTTGATTACATTCTAATTGATGAGGCTCATCGTGTTGGGCATACGCAAGATGCCGAACGAGAAACGATGTATCAACGATTTATGAATTACTTCACTCCAAAATTCATGTTGGGAATGACGGCGACACCAGAACGTACGGACGGTGTTAATGTATATGAGTATTTCGACTATAACGTGGCGTATGAGATTTCGTTGTTAGATGCGCTTGATTCTGAACTATTGGCGCCATTTCACTATATTGGAGTTACTGACTTTGAAAAAGATGGTGAAATCATTGACGACAATACAGAACTAAGGCGATTGGTATCTGACGAACGTGTTAACTATCTTTTAGAGAAAACTAACTATTACGGATATGCCGGCCCTGAATTACATGGTCTGATTTTTGTCAGCCGAATTGAAGAAGGTGAAGCGTTAGTAAACGAGTTGAACGTAAGAAACGTAGCAGCACGATTCATTAGTGGTAAAAATTCCGTTGAAGAACGCGAACAAGCAGTTCGCGATTTAGAAGATGGCGATCTTGAGTATATCGTGACAGTTGACGTTTTCAACGAAGGAGTCGACATACCTAAGGTGAACCAGGTTGTTATGATGAGGCCAACCGTTTCAAGCATTATATTCTTACAGCAACTTGGCCGTGGCCTTAGAAAGATTGAAGGTAAAGAATATGTGACGGTCATTGATTTCATTGGAAATTACTCGAATAACTACATGATTCCGATGGCCTTTGATAAGTCCCGTTCATCAAACAAGGATCGTATTCGAAAAAATATTATTTCCCCAACTATTTCAGGCGTCTCAACGATTAATTTTGAAGAGGTAGCACGCCAACAAATTTTGAAGGCCGTTGGACAAGCCAATCTTAATTCTATGGCAAAGTATAAAGATGCGTATAACGCCTTGAAACAAAAGATTGGAAATAGGGTGCCAATGTTTGTTGATTTTGTTCAGAGAGGAACAGTGGGGATTGATGACATTATTGGCAAATTTAAGGAGGGTCTGCTAGATTATCAGATGAAGTTTGATAAAGATGCTCCACTGCCAGTATTTAATGATCGCCAACAAAAATTTTTAAGATTTGTATCCAAAGAAGTAGGTGCATCGAAGCGAATTCTTGAATCAGAATTAATGAGGTGGATAATTAGCGAAAGCAAATTAACTGACCGAGACATTGTAACGAGATTTAAAGAACACGGATATTTTTTTGAAGAGAGCACACTGGATAATCTTCAAAAAATATTTGATCTATCCTACTTTATGAAAGCAAATTTCGAAAAGTACGGTGAGGTCGCAATTCTTCAAAGAAAACAAGGAGAGTGGAGTTTCACTGATGAGTTCCGTACTGAACTAGCAGACAAGGAATTTGAAAAATACGTTGTAGACGCAGTGGATGCTGGATATCAAAATGTGATGCAAAACTACAATACAAACGTCCGGTTCCAAATTGGTGAAAAATATTTACGAGCTGATGTTATTAAATTCTTGGAGTGGGACAAAGAACAGAATCCACAAAATGTCGGAGGCTATATTAAACGTCCGGACGATAGATACCTACCCGCATTCATAAACTTGAAAAAATCTGAAAACCATTCTAGTCTCGTTTCTTATGAAGATGGATTCATAAATAGGGACACAATGGTTTGGTTCTCAAAAAATCAGAGAACGTTAAACTCTAAAGTCGAGAAGCTGATTTCTGAGACGGATGACTTCGGGTTTATTCATATGTTTGTAAAAAAAATCGGATAACGTAGTGGCAGATGGACTTGAATTTTACTATCTAGGATCTGCAAAAGTACTTCAGGCTGAAGAGATGATCGGTAAAGACAAAGAAGGAAAAGATTCTAACCTGATTAGATTTGAAATTAGATTGGAAAAACCGGTTGATCCAAGCTTGTACAGGGCGTTAGTAGAGGATGTGGACGCTGAAAATTAGATATCATGTAATGTCTTTTGATTTCCACCGCTGACCATACTTAAGAAAACTAACTTTCGGGTGTTAGCATTTTTTGAAATAGCTGTGTTTGGGATGCGTAACGATATGGTGCCGTACGCCGCATTATGTTTCTAACAAGTTCATGAAGATATGCTTTAACCAGCGATTTTAAAACACAAAAAATAGGCAACTAGATACATATGTGCTTGATTGGCACGTGTATCTGGTTGCCTATTTTCAGTTTGAAGTATAAAAATGTGGACATCGATCGTTTAGTTCCCGGAAATTCACAACGTCTGTCCGATAAACAGAGTGAAGGATTGAACATTTTCTCACAGTTAGGAAAAACTATATGTTAGTTAGTGGCCGATGGGTGTAAAAGCCCATATTAGGGACTTTGTTCGTAAAAAAATACGTTTTAATGAACCCTTGACAGCATATGAATGCGTTCTGTATACTCTTGAATGTTGTTTTTTTCACATATTATTTTTTGAGGAGATTCAGGGATGGATTTTGGGAAGGCTTTTACGTCTACGTTTGAAAACATGGACGTACTTTCTGCAATTGCTTCAACAATTGCAATTATTTTGCTGGGATTTATCATGCGCAAGCGTGGTATTTTCACGGAAACGTTTGGTAAGACGTTGACGAAGGTTGTTATGACGTTGGCATTGCCAGCTTTGGCGTTCACGTCATTTTTGGCACCAATTAACCCACAAACATTCAAGCAAGGAATGTCAATCTTGGTTTGGGGTATTTTGGTTTACGTTATCTTGATCTTTGCAACTAAGTTGATGTACTTGCGTTACAAGGGCGAGAAGCAAGACGTTATGCGCGTCTTGACGGACTTTGGTTCAACGACGTTCTTTGGTATTCCTATCGTAACGGGAATTTACGGTTTGAAGGGAGCAATGTATGCTTCAATCTTCAACATTGGATACCGCATTTTCTTGTACTCATACGCATACATTAAGATGTCTGGTCAAAAGATGTCTAAGGATAACTTGCGCACGATGCTTTTGAACCCAATTGTTATCGCAACGTTCTTGGGATTGATTTTGTGGTTGGCTCAAGGGTCAATGCCACAATTAAACGTTGTTGATGCTACGGGCGCACACACGTCTGTTGCCTTCTACCGTTTTGATTTGACGGCACCATGGCTATACAAGCCAATGACGTACCTATCAGGTTTGGCATCACCTTTGGCTTGGTTGGCCATCGGTTCAACTTTGGGTGAAGTATCATTGGCCAAGGCTGCTACTGATAAGGACTCATGGTACTACTCATTCAACAAGGTTATCTTGGTACCAATCATCAACATCGTTGTATTGGCTGTTTTGTCAGGTTTGGGTGTTTTGCCTGTTGACGGAACTGCTTTGGCTACGACGATTATCATGATGGCAACACCAACGGCTACGGTCGCTGCAGCGTACGCAATCAGCTTTGATCGTTCAGCATTGTTGGCTTCAAACGCCTCATTGTTGTCAACGGTTGTTGCAACGATTGCAATGCCATTCTGGATTGTGATTGCTCAAATGTTGGGTCACTTGAGCATTTTCCACTAATTAAAAGATGATATAAATAGCGCCGCTACTGAATGTTCAATAGTGGCGCTGTTTTCATAAAAGGAGATAAAGATGACATTTAAGATTGCCGCCTATGGCGTACGTGAGAATGAAATTGCCTACTTTAACAAGTTGAACAAGTATGACTACGAATTGACGTTGTTTGCTGACAACTTGACGCATGATAACGTTGAGACTGCTAAGGGTCACGATGCTGTTCTAATTCGTGCAAACAACGTTGCTGATGCACAGAACTTAGCAACATTGGCTGAATACGGCATCAAGTATGTCTTTACGCGCACGGTTGCGTACAGCCACATTGACTTGGCTGCCGCAAAGGCTAACGGTCAAACGGTTGCTTATGTACCAAGTTATTCACCATACGCTGTTGGTGAATTGGCCTTTACGTTGGCCTTGATGCAACAACGTCACACAACGATGGCTGCCGCAAATGCAGCCAAGGGACAATTTCAAGTATTGCCTGGTATGTTTGCAACTGAGCTTCACGATTTGACGGTTGGTATTATTGGTACGGGTCGTATCGGTCGTGCCGAAGCTGAACTATGGCGTGGTGTTGGGGCAACGGTTTTGGGATATGATGTTTATGAGAACGAGGATGCCAAGGCTTTGTTGACGTACGCAACTGAAGAAGAGTTGTTGGCAAAGTCAGACATTGTGTCATTGCACGTGCCACACTTCCCAGGTAAAAACGATGCCTACTTTAACGCAGACTACGTGGCAAAGATGAAAGATGGTGCGATTTTGGTGAACACAGCACGTGCCGAAATCACTGATCAAGATGCTATTTTGGATGCCGTTGAGTCAGGTAAGTTGAACGGATTTGCGACTGACGTTGTCTCACAGGAACGTTTGTTCTTCGGTAAGAACTTCAAGGGTGAGTCAACGGGGAATGCCACGGTTGATAAGATGATGGCTTTGTACCCACAAGTCATTGTGACGCCACACATGGGATCGTACACAGAAGAAGCATTGACGGATATGATTTCAATCAGTTTTGACAACTTCAATGATGTCTTAACGACGGGTACGTCACGTAACGTGGTCGAATCAAATTAAGAGTTATTAAACACAAGACGACATCGGTATTTGCGGTGTCGTCTTTTACTTTTTGTTCGTTTTAATCATAGTTTAGCTATGTTAATATAGATGAAACGAATTAAAAGACGAACGTTGTTTGTTAAGGGGAGAATGAAATGACTGAAAAAGTGTACTTTAGCCATGATGGTGGTGTTGATGATTTGGCATCTTTGTTGATGTTGTTATCATACGAGGAGCAAGGCTTGATTGAACTAGTTGGTGTGGGGGTTGTGCCAGCTGATTCATACTTGGAACCTGCTGTTGCAGCGACGCGTAAGATTATCAACCGTTTCTCAACACACCATGATTTGTTGGTGAGTGCATCTGATGCCAAGTCGAGCGATCCATTCCCAAAGGAGTGGCGCATGGATTCATTTACGGTTGACGCATTGCCAATCTTGAATGAGTTTGGTGAAGGGGACACTGAGTTGTCGTACAATACAGCCGCCGATGATTTGGCATCAATCTTGGCGGAAGCAACAGAACCAATCACGTTGGTCTTTACTGGGCCAGTGAGTGATTTGGGAGCTGTCTTACAACGCGACCCAAGTTTGTCAGCGAAGATTGACCGTTTGGTTGTGATGGCTGGTACGTTTGGTGTTGGAAACATTGCTGAACCTGAGCAAGACGGTACGGCTGAATGGAACGTCTTCTGGGATCCACAAGCCTTCAAGATTGTCTTTGATTCAGACATCAAGATTCAGATGGTTGGGTTGGAGAGTACTCACGAAGTACCGTTGACGCCAGCTGACCGTTTGCGTTGGGCAAAGTTGCGTTCACACCCAGTGATGGACTTCGTCGGCCAAGCATACGCAACGGTGCCGGTATTGACGCACTTTGAGACAAACTCAACGTACTTCTTGTGGGATGTGTTGACGACGGCCTATGCGAAAAAGCCTGAGTTGGTGGAAACAAAGATGATGAACGTCGACGTGATTCCAACCGGCCAAAGCCGTGGCCGTACGTTCGAAACACCAGAAGGTCGCGAAATTGAATTTGTGTACCACGTTAACCACGACGCTTTCTTCACGTTCTTTGAAGAGACAATGATGGCAATGACCCACTACTAATCTGTAACCGCCGAGTCAACCGACTCGGCTTTTTATGTTAGTATGGGGGCAATAAAAATATGGAGGGCAGCGATATGTATGTACCAGTTTTTCTACGACCACGTGATTTAGTGGCATTGCCTTGGTTGATATTTGTGACAACGATATTATTGTTGATGTTTATTGATAACCAAACTGCCCGCTTTATTTGGGATGGTATTGGCTTGTTTCTGGGGTTGGTGACGCTGATTGGTGTATCGATCATGCGACGCTACATTGATGTCGACAAAGATTAGGAGCACCTAGCATCGTGTTAGGTGCTTTTTTGATATCGGTCAACTTCACAGTTTCTTCACAAAATAGGCAAGACTTCTACATTGAATATCCTTAAACTTACGGAAAATAAGTGCATTATGTTAGTATCAGTGTACCTATTATGAAGTTGAGAAGTGGGAACAGAAGATGAACTACAAGAAGCAAACTGCGATTGCTGTTCTTGGGGTTTTGGGTTTATTGACATTATCAACTACGAACGTATCTGCAGCCGATTACAGCAATGAAAATCCTGAGTTTTCAATTGCATTGTCGCCTATTGATGGGCAACAGAAAACCGGCGGTACGACGTGGGATATTAAGACAGGGCCGAATAAGAAATTTGGTGGGGTGGTCTATATCCAGAACACGTCAAAAGCGGATGCGACGTATGATGTCAGTGTGCAACAAGGCTTTACCAATAGTAATTTGGTCGTGGGGTATGCGTCGGGCAATAACAACAAGTCTTTGCCGGCGAATATGCGTTTGAACAGCATTGCGAAGGTGCCACAAGAAAAGGTAACCGTGAAGGCTGGGCAAACCGTATATGCACCAATTAATTTTAAAACGTCAGCGAAGTCATTCGACGGTACGATTATCGGGGCCGTGGTGGTCACGAAGCAAGTGCCTAAGGGTGATGTGAAGCAAGCTGGTTTAACGAATCAGTTTAGCTACGTTAAGGGCATTAAGTTGTCAGAGACTGACAAGCCGGTTACCGCTGATCTTGTGAACACGCATAAGGGACGTGTTGTCACAAAGGATAGCCAGCAAGTATTTGAGCTTGGACTAGCTAATAACCAAGACAATTACATCGGTGACTTGAAAGTAACAACAACCATTAAACACGGCAATAAGGTCGTGATGCAGGATACGCAAGCGAGTCGTCAGATTGCGCCGAATGCATCATTTAAGTACCAATTGCCAGCTAACCAAAACTTGGCGGCAGGAAAGTATTCATATCGCGTTGAGATGGTGAATACGCAATCAAAGAAGAATTGGGTCTTTACAGGTGATTTTAAGATTTCGGCTGTGACCCAAGGAACCGTTGCCTTGCGTCGTTCTACGGCTTTCATTCCGGCCTGGATTTGGTGGTTAATGGGAATCCTCATTGCAGGGTTCATGATGATGTTGTTTATGTTGCCTAAGAGTCGACGTCAAAAGGATAAGCAAGTGTAGTAAAGGGTGTAACACTGTTTATTCGGATAGAGAACTAGGGAAAGAGAAGAAGATAGGGGTTTAGATATGATTAAGCAAGCTTTGTTTGGTGCCACGGTGTTGGCAGGATTGGTTGGTGTTGCTGGGGTAGCGCATGCGGCAGATGATACGAATGTATATCCAACAGGATTTCAAAAGGGTGAACAATCAGATATTGCTACTAACCAAGGAAAGACGCAAATTGAATTTACGGGTGATCAAAGTACACAATTCAACAATGCAGGTGGCACTGCTTTCGTAAACCCAAATAAGGATGCGACAGTTCAGACTGCTCAAGACGCCAAGGGGAAGCAAGCCTTTGGGTTGACGTTGCTACAAGTGCCAGACTTCAACTTTGGGTCTCAAAAGCTTGATGGTATCACATCTGCTACGGATGGATACACGACAGACGGATTGAAGGCGTACGCAAATGCTGATAATGACCTTGTAAACAGCAAGCCAGTAGATGGTGGTATTGTTGTTCGTGACTTGCGTGGTGGTAGTGCAGGTTACCAAGTGTATGCGGCAGCATCAAACTTGTATTCAGATAATGGAGCAGTTCTACCAGTAGATTCAATCGGTTTGAAGGTTGCAGGTCAAAATGCAACGTCAACCGATGCTAAGGATGCTATTCTCGGAACAGACGGTTTTGCAACTGTTTACAAGGCATTAAATAGCACAACGACTGGCGCAGCTCAAACTGATCGATCAGCCGGAACTAAGCAAGACGATGACTTGGTTGGTCGTGTTGCCGGTTACGGAAACTTGGTACTAACAGGTGATGAAGACACAAACGGAACGTACACGTCAGGTGCCACATCATTGAACTTGAAGTTGGCAAACAACAAGGTTAAGGCAACGGCGTACAAGGGATTTGTAACGTTCACGTTGCAAGATACTGAGTTGACAAAGCCGGCTGCAACTAACGCAAAGTAATTATGTAAAAGGTCAAGGCGTAATGGCTCTTGACCTTTTTGTCGAGTAAGTGGAGGGAGAATTATGCAAATACTTCGTCGAATTGGCGTCAGTTTAGCTGTTGTATTGTTCAGCATATTCTTGACCAATGTATCGGCAAATGCATCGACGACGAATCAACTGGATAGCATTCCTGATACGGCGGTGGCGCCAACGAACAACGATACGCTACCATCGGAATATCAGGTGAAGTTCTACGGGACTTTGAATGGTAAGGAAAATCAGGATGTAACGGAGTTGATGAAACAAACGGATGCAACAAAGCCACATTATTCTAGTGAGATGCTGACGGTTCAGTTGAAGATTACGAATTACGATTTTTCTAATTCTATGTCGGGATTTGTTCAAGCGTTTACAGGAAGCGTTGACTTACAGGGCCCTATCAATATTGTTAATGGAGCGGGGCAAAAAATTGTTAATTCAGATTTAGGAATCGATTCGTCAACGACACAGTATGTTGATAGGAATTCTGATAGCCTGCGGTATTATGAATCGGAAGTGCCAGATTTTTCTAAAATGAAATCGGATCGAACGACAATGATGACTATCCCAGCTCGAAAAAGCTTAACCATCACATATACGGTGAAAGCCCAGCCTGGAAGTGTTGGAAAGGAGCCGATAGACACCCAGTTCGGTTTGGGGTTGCGAGCAACTTTCAATGGCTCAGCTTTGTTAGCGAAACGTGAAAATGCCAACTGGTATGCACAAACACCATTGAATGAAAATCAAACCAAGGGTACGGTGCCTGTAAAGTTCTACGATACTTATGGAAATGAAATTCAGGATAAAGCGTTGCCAGATATACAACTGAAGGGTACGCTGATTCCATCGTCAGTGTTCGTTGGTGCAGCGGATTCGAAGTACCACGCTGTTTTTCGAGTAGATACATCACCGTTGCTGAAAGCGGGCACGTTACCTGGAAAGTATCGTTTAGCGACCGATTTACCTAGTGCACTATATTTGGTTTCGCAGCAAAGTGCCGGTCGAGGTCGCATGTTTGGAACAATTGCGACTGCCGGAGCCGGTAAGTTGTCCGATGATGCGGTGTACCCAAATCTAGATATCGTGGATAAATCAACTGATGTTTCAAACTTATGGCAGCGAAAGTTGTATCCGTTTGGGGCGAACCTGGAGTTGTATCAGAAGTTCAATAATACCGACACCAAGACAGATGTGGGAAATCCGACCAGTGAGCAGTTGTACCACAGTTATGATGGATCATTCTCATTACCAACCTGGACGGATCAGCAACCTTCTGCGGACGCTGAAACATACGGTGATATCACATTGATGCTAAAGGAAGACGCAGTGTCTGGTAAAATCTCGTTTGTTGATCAATCAGGAAATCCGGTGAAGGACGCTAAGACAGGCGAACCGTACACGGATACGTTTAGTAATCGTGGACCTGGTGAGGCTGTGCAAGTAACTGAAATTACGCCACCACACGGGTACGAAGTTGATGCGACAGCTAAGTTGCCTAAATATCCGGTTACTGATGGTGGCACGATTAAGATTCCAATTCGTCGTATCACGGACAGTGCATATGTTTCGCCTGATTCTTTGAACCCAAACAGTGATGGTACGGTATCTGAGGCACAAGAAGCGACAACGGCGGCCGATGCGGGATTGCTCGCTAACGGATTGCAACTGGAGCACGTGCCAAGCTTTGCGTATTCAGGTGCAATCACTGCATCGAAGAATGTGCAACTCAAAGCAGATAGCGCCTTGCAGTTTAAGTCGATTCACAACGTGGCGTTTAGCCTATGGATGACGGCTTCTGCAATGACTGATGGACAGACGAAGAACGCATTGCCGATCTCAAGTTTGCAGATGCCGTTTAACGGGGATGCAAAGCAGGGAATGGTGAATGTATATCAAGCTGGCCAGGCTGGAAATGGTAAGGCTGCATTGATGCAATATGGCACCAAGGTAGCTAGCGTTTCGGCTGGTGAAGATAAGAATGACTACGGTCTAACAAATACGTCTACGCTACAAGTCGGTGACATGACAGCGCAAATGGATCACGGACCTAAAGCTGGCAGCTACCACGGCGTTGTAACGTATATGGCTGTTGAAGATGATTTGAATTAAAACGAAACGCCGAGTCGAAATGATTCGGCGTTTTTTGCTGACTGTTTTTGGCGGTATCTAACATATCAACCTTTAAAGCGCGTTGGCAGTGGTCGACGCGCTTATTTTTTACCATTGTAAACCGCTATCTAAAAGGCTACACTAGACTTAAATTAGAAAAAGGTGAAAATGATATGAATGAAATCACACAAGAACAATTGGCGTATTTCAAAGAAGCCGTGGCGGTTAGTCCGAAGGCTGACGCACTACGAAATGCGGTAACGACGAATGGTATTTTGCAAGCAGCACGCGATAACCGTCGCGCTGGTGAATTGACACCAGTCTTTAGCGTTGACCTAGAAAGCTCACCAGTTGCGAACCAATTGCAATCTGGTCGTTGCTGGATGTTCGCCGCATTGAACACGATGCGTCACGACATGAAGGCGTTGTACGGTTTGCCTGGGGACTTCGAATTGTCACAAAGCTACACGTTTTTCTGGGACAAGTTGGAGAAGGCGAACTACTTCTACAACAACATCGTGGCTACGGCTGAGCAACCAACGACTGATCGTGAAGTTGCCTTCCTGTTACAAATGCCACAGCAAGATGGTGGGCAATGGGATATGATGGTTGGCTTGATTGAAAAGTACGGTGTCGTACCACAATCAGCTTACCCAGAATCACAAGCATCATCACACTCAGCGGACTTCAACCGTTTGTACAATGCGAAGTTGCGCAAGGACGCCATCACGTTGCGTCGCATGGTGACGGAGCATGCAACTGAAGAGCAAATCGAACAACAAGTTGCCCAATTCGGTCGTGAGAACTACCACATCTTGTCATTGACGTTCGGTGAGCCACCAGTAACGTTCAATTTCTCATACCGTGACAAGGACAACAACTTCCACAGTGATGCCAACATTTCACCAAAGGATTTCTATGCGAAGTATATTGGTTGGGATTTGAGTGAATACGTTTCAATCATCAACGCCCCAACAGCCGATAAGCCATTCAACCAAACGTATGGTGTGAAGATGCTTGGCTCAGTTGTCGGCGGACGCGAAGTGAAGCACTTGAACTTGGATTTGGCAACATTCAAGGATTTGGCGGTTAAGCAATTGTTGGCGGTGAAAATGTTTGGTTCGGTGTTGACATGGGACCTAAGTTGGACCGCACGGCTGGTTTGATGGATACGAAGTTGTACAACGAAGATGATTTATTCGATGTTGATTTCAGCATGACCAAGGCGGAGCGTTTGGAGTTCGGTGATTCATTGATGACCCACGCCATGGTTTTGACGGGTGTTGATTTGGTTGATGGTAAGCCAACGAAGTGGAAGGTTGAAAACTCATGGGGCGACAAGAATGGCCACAAGGGGTACTTTACGATGTCAGACGAATGGTTCGACGAATTCACGTACCAAGTTGTCATCAAGAAGGAGCACTTGCCAGCCGAGTTGCGTGATATTTACGAGAACACAACGCCATACGAATTGGCACCATGGGATCCAATGGGTGCCTTGGCATAATAGATGATTTAGAACGGTACCTTAACGGGTATCGTTTTTTCATTAAGTCCGAATTAAGTTGCAATCGATATAGTTATGTCGCTCATAAAATCACATACAGAGGTTAGTTATGTTTTCATTTATTAAACGACATAAGATTATGACAAGCACGTTGGCAGTTGTAGTTGTAGCAGGGCTGGCGACGGCTGGTTACCATGCCTACAAGGAAAGTCATCCAACGCTTTTAACGACAGCAGAAATCAAGCAGAACTTAGGTCTAAAGTTATCGAATAAGTTTACGAATGATCAAAAGGCTGCTAATAAGACGTACGCATCAGCAATGCAGAATTCGCAATATACAGTGGATAATATGTACACCAAGGTGAATCCTTATGGCACATCCCCACTAACCGCGTTCGTCATCTTCCAAACCGACCAAAAGGCAACGGTCAGTTACTCGGTTGCCGGTAAGACAAAGGCAACAACGATTTCAAATGACATTGACGGTGAGACGACCACTCACAAGATTCCGGTCGTTGGCCTGTATGCCGATACAGCCAATAAGGTCACGTTTACCATTAAGTATGCAGATGGGCACACGGACGAAAAGACGATTACGTTGCGGACCAAGGCACTGCCAAAGTCGATGTCGAACATCAAGATTGACGTGAAGAAATCTGATGCTGACAAAATGTCGCTTGGTGATAACAGTTTGACAGTTATGGCCCGTACAACGAAGGAGCCGTTTGCCATTGACGCATCAGGTGATATTCGTTGGTATTCAACGACGTACAATGAGCACATTTTCAAGACGCTCAAGAATGGTCACCTGTTGATGATGCGCAAGCAAAACAACAGTGCGCTGGTCTATAACGACTTGATTGAAACTGACTACATGGGACGCATTTATAAGACGTACCACTTCAGCAACAAGACATCTGGGTCAGATAATGCGACGATGAAAAACAAGTCAGAAGGCGAGACGACAGCAATTCACCACGACGTGATTGAGCTGCCAAATGGTGATTTGTTGGCAACTGTTTCTGATGGGTCAAAGTACATTGAAGATACGATGATTGTTATTGATCGCCAGACTGGTGAAATCAACCGCGTTATCGACTTCAAGAAAATCTTCCCAGCTGAAATGTACACCAAGTACACGTCAACCAAGCGTGCTGATGGTGGTATCGATTGGTTGCACCAAAATTCAATCAACTATGATGAAAGTGATGATAGCATCGTCATTTCTGCCCGTAACCAAGATTTGGTGATGAAGTTTGATTTCAAGACAATGAAGCCAATTTGGATTCTATCAAGCAAGGCCAAGTCATCATGGCCAAAGAAATGGCAGAAGTATGTTTTGACATATGCAGATGGCACGTCAATCAACGGTGGTCAACATGATGCGACTGTCGTAGTAGGTAGCCACAACGGTAGCAAGGAAACCATCACGTTGTACGACAACAACATCGCAGTGACGAATGGTGATAAGAAGTCATCAGGCAAGTACTCACAAGGCATGCAGTTGGAAATTGACACGAAGACGATGACGGCCAAGGAAACGTGGGCTTACGGTAAGACACGTGGGACAGCCAACTACACCGACCGTATTGGCTCAACGGCATTGTTGTCAAACGGCAATTACTTGATTGACTTTGGTTATTTGAATGAAAAGAATGGGGATGCCTCAAACATCGTTGAAGTGACAGCGGATAATGAGGTGGTCTTTGATGTTGAACTATCAAACCTACAAAATAAGGGATATGTTTACCGTGCATATCGCGTGAATATTAAGTAATAGCAAGCCGGCGTGAAATACCACGCTGGCTTTTTCATTTGCGGTATAAGTTCCAAAACCAAAACGAAGCGCCAATTTTGTATTCGTCCTATTATGAAATGAAGAGCATACAAAAGAGGGAGAAGTATGGAACGCGTCTTTTTAAATATTAACCAGACGAATCGAGAATTAAATCGCAAAATTAAGCAGTATCTCAAGCAGCAAACGGTCCGTGGGCAGGTGCGCGATTTGCGCGTGCTAGCCCGTGCGCTGGCCGACGTGACGTTGTTGGTACCAGTCGCAGTGAGCGATAGCGACCGACGAACCTCATCTTCAGGGTATACCTATGTGATTGGAACCCCAGACGTGCAACGGCAACAAGGTTATACCGTACGTGATGACGGTCGTTATTTGGTGCTGTATACGGATTTGGCTAAAAGTCGTGCGGGTCATCGTGAACCCAATACGATGCAAGTTCAGATGCCGTATGTTTTGCAGAAGTTGGCCCATGCTAAAAATCTAGCGGGCATTATTTTGAATCCGGGCACGGATGATGTTGTTTTGCCAAAAACGTTGTTGGCAGAGGAATTAGACGGTAGTGACACGGGTGCCGTAACTGGAACCGTGGCGGATGACTTACCAATTCAAGCACTAGAACAAGTCGCGCCACCGGTTGGTATTGTAGCGGTTGGACTGCGTGTGAATGAGCTAAGCCGTTTAAATGAAGAGTTGGAAACTTATCGTGCGAAAACGGAACGTCGTATTGATCGCTATGCCCGTCAGACATGGAACTTTGTGGCGGTGATTGTACTGGTGACATTGGCCTTACTGGCTGTTCCTGCACTGGGTAGGCGCGGATTGCTACCGACACTTATCTTGATTGTCTTGGCAGTGATTGTCGGACGAATCATCCCCGTCAGTTCGACAACCCGACAAAAGGCCAAAATCCGGGTTTACGAAAAAGAACGTGCGTTGGTGCGTATGATTGCCCTAGAAGATGAAATTGCACGATTGTCGTTTGATGAAGACGCTACTCAACAACTAGATGATTCGGCCGATTATGGCACCGATGATCTGGATTACATTAATCAAGATGTGCGCAACACAAATTTGGTGCGGTTGTTCCATTATTACAACGCTGCAACTGAGCCGGATGAAAAGGAATATCTGCTTGGTGAAATTGATAAGCAGTTCAAGAAGGCGTTGTTTGTGCAACCTATATTTTCTGAGGGTCACGTCATTGAACGAGATGTTCTAGGACGACCATATATAGCTGACGACGAGACTTGGGTTAACGAGTTTATAGGTGATGGTGAAGGTAATTTATACTTACACCTGTACTTAAAAACAAGAGATGCGATTAAGGATGGCCGGGAAATTTTGACGATACGTCGTTCCGATTGGATTTCGTATATGATGAGAGTAAATCCGAACTTGGTGGGGGTTGCATTCGATATTACAGGCGGGCAACTTGTACTTAGCCGCGAAGAACTAGATCAGTTGCATTACGAGCCAAATTACAATCGTAAGGTGCCAACATCGTACTTCATGCCTGGCGACCTTGATGCATTTAAGAAGCCGGAGTAAGAGCAACAACCGAAGTCTGGTTGGTTTGCGAATGTCGCCCGATCAGACATCGATTGGGTAATTTATGCTTCGTCGATGCTACTGGCGTAAGGTATCGGTTGGTGGCTGATGTATGCGAATAAATTCCAGGATGGACAAAAAGTAGCGTTGGCTGCCGTTGGTTTAGCAGTTATATTCTTTTTGTTCTCGTTGACCATTAGCCGTTATCGAAAGAAATACAACATAAGTGATAGAATCGCACAAAAGAATGATGGTTGGCGACACATCTTGGCCTGGTTTACTGGGGCAGTATACATTGCAACTATTGCTTATATGGTTCAACCGACCTTTGATATGCTACAGATTTACATGGTCATACTAGGATCATCAGCGTTTATGGCGGCAATTTTGATTGTTGTCGGCCTATCTGAGTCACAGAATTAAGTCAGGCGTGGTCTAAGTTATGACCTAAAATCGAACAATTCCGAATCCAAGTGCTCATGTTAAAAATCTTCATATTTGATACGTACCATCCTAAGTAATCAAAGAAAAAATAATAGTGAGGTATTACTTATCATGGTAGATCGTTTGAAGGGCAAGGTTGCTATCGTTACTGGTGGAACAACTGGTTTGGGAAAGGCTATTGCACAACGCTTTATTGATGAAGGCGCAAAGGTTGTCATCACAGGACGTCGTGCAAACGTCGGTGAAGCAACGGCTGCTGAGCTTGGTGGGGATGATGTGATTCGTTTCCAACAACATGATTCAGCTGATGAGCAAGGTTGGAAGGACTTGATTGCTTATACTGAAGAAGCGTTTGGACCACTAAATGTGTTGGTAAACAACGCCGGAATTGGCGCAACGAACGATATCGAGCACGACACGTTCGAAGCTTACCGCGAGTTGATGAGCATCAACGCTGACGGTATGTACTTGGGTACGCAATACGGCTTCCGTGCCATGAAGGATCATGGTGGTGGATCAATCATCAACATGTCATCAATCCTTGGCTTGGTTGGTGATACGATGACAGCTTCATACAACGCATCAAAGGGTGCCGTGCGTTTGTTCTCAAAGTCAGCCGCTGTCTATGCAGCACAAAACGACTTGAACATTCGTGTTAACACAGTGCACCCTGGTTACATCGCAACGCCAATGACTGATGGATCAGGTGAGGGTGACTCAGTTGCACCATACGTTACGCAACGTTTGAAGACACCAATGGGACGCATGGGTGAGCCAGATGACATCGCTTGGATCTGCGTATACTTGGCATCAGACGAATCAAAGTTCGCCACTGGTGCAGAGTTCGTTATCGACGGTGGATACACAGCTCAATAATTAATGACAAGAACGAGATGACCAAATAACGGTCGTCTCGTTTTTTGTTTCGCTCATAGAACTAAATGTGAATAAAATCACATTTACAAACTTCTAAAAAAGAAGTAAACTAATTTGTGTAGAAGTGAGCAAGAGATAATAATATAGAAACTAATTGAGAGGTAAATATCATGGCTGATGTTGCATTTATCACGGGAGCAGGACAAGGAATCGGTGAGGCAATTGCTAAGCGTTTGGCAGACGATGGCTTCAAGGTTGCGGTAGTGGGTCGCACTTTGTCGAAGGTAGAACGCGTTGCGAATGAGATTAACGCTGTTCACCCAGACGCCGCTTTGGCAGTTGCTGCGGATGTAGCAAAGCGCGATGACGTATTTGCTGGTGTACAAAAGACAGTTGATCATTTTGGGGACTTAACAGTTGTGATTAACAATGCCGGTGTTGCACCAACAACGCCAATCATGGAAGTTGACGAAGAGACAATGCGCTGGACGTTTGATACAAATATCAACGGTACAGTGTGGGGAACGCAAGCTGCGGTGGAAGCCTTTAAGAAGGCTGGTCACGGGGGTAAGATTATTAACGCCACATCACAAGCTGGTGTGGAAGGAAATCCAGATTTGACGGTTTATGGTGCATCAAAGTTTGCTATCCGTGGTATTACGCAAACGACGGCCAAGGAATTGGCACCATTGGGTATCACGGTTAACGCCTTTGCACCTGGAATCGTTAAGACGCCAATGATGTTTGATATTGCCCATGAAGTTGGTCAAAACGCAGGTAAGGATGACGATTGGGGAATGGCACAATTCTCTGATGGTATCGCTTTGGGTCGCTTGTCAGAACCAGAAGAAGTCGCATCAGCGGTTGCTTTCTTGGCTGGTAAGGATTCAAACTACATGACGGGTCAAACATTGGTTGTCGACGGAGGAATTGTGTTCCACTAGTAGAACACTTGTTAAAACCATCACATTGAAAACCGGACGGTTTTAGTCTAAAATACAGTTATCACGAACTTATGAATAGTAAGTTCGGCGTGTGGTTTGGCATCTCTCACAATATAATACTCACACACCTATCTCATATAATCGCGATCGCCTGGAGAGGCGAACCGCCAAACCATGAATAACAAGAAACGCTGTTACGTTTGTTCGTAGCAGCGTTTTTATTATGGTATAGTGGGGTACATGATTTTTAAGTTTTGGGAGATACCGAGATGATTGAAGAAGAGTTTGAACAAGCGGTTGCTAAGTTGAACGAGAACTTGAACTTGGCAAAGGTTGATGACATCTTGAAGCCAGTTTTGTTAGCCGGCATGAAGCGTGGTTACGTGGATGCGCACTTGGAAGTGTTCGCTGAAGTCGAGAACATCAATCCAGAAGAGCAAACGGCAGAATGGGTTGACCGTGCGGAGAAGTTTGCGTTGGATAACTTCGGCACATTGGATAAGGTGGCTCGCAAGAACAGTTCTGATTTGTATGCGCAAATTAAGAGCATTTTGTCTGAAGAGTATCACGAGATTACGCACCACAACCACGACAAGATTGGTCAAGCCAATGTGGTAATGCCATACTTCAACGGTTGGTTCTTGGGTGCTTACTACGCCTTTATTGCGTTGTTCACGCAAATGCAACAAGCGCAAGGTGAGGTTGGCCCAACTGAAACGCAAGCAATTGCCAAGGCAGCATCTGATCGTGCCGAGAAGGAAGTGGAAGTAGAACGTCGCAAGTTCAACAACCGCCCAATTTACCGCCAATCAATGTTGCGCGAAATGATGGCAGCATTGTAAGCAAAAAGAAAACGCATGACACAAGCAGATGCTTGATGTCATGCGTTTTTTGGTATGTTGGTGATGTGATGATAAATAACGACACTGGCGCCTGGTTATGTGTGCTGATATTCTTAGATTGGATAAAAAAGAGCGCAATGAATACTGCTACAAATACCCTGATGCATTTGATAGGATTTATGATTTGAGGGTAGAACAGGGAGATGAGACATGAGCTTGATTGAAGAAATAGGTGACCTACCAGCGGATGATGATTGCTCATATTCAGCGATTATTAAGTGGCTGCGTATTGGACTGACGATACGTGTTTTGGTTGGTGATACAATATTTAGCTTTGAACGAGCGCAAGATGATAGCGACAACTGGTGGTTATGGGCTAATGAGACAACTGATAGGAACCCCTTTTTAGAGCTAACGTTTAATACGCTAGAAGAATTTGAGGCCTATGAATACATGCCAGGGCAGACACTAGCTGATATTTGGCAGCCTGAGATGCTGTACGCTATTGAGTGACATCTTGGCGCCAAACAAAAAAACACCGTTATTCATTGACTGAGTAACGGCGTTTTTTATTGTACTGCTCTTAAATATGGAGCCGAGGGGAGTTAGTTTATCCCTTCAAAAGCCCGCTATAACGGCATTTTATTTTTGAAGTACACATGAAAGTACACATCTTATTAAAAATTAACCAGTGACGTAAATACATCGGCCGTCTTTTCCTTGTCACTTTCAGTCAAACCACTGTAAACAGATAAGGTTGTTTGCACATCATCATGCCCCAGTTGATACTGTAATTGTTTAACGTTCATCCCTGCTTGAATTGCTAATGTAGCGTACGTGTGACGGAAACCGTGAACTTTAATTCTTGGCATACCAGCCGCCTTAGCAATTTGAATAAGCCACAAGCGAAGTTTATTCACGTTCTGATAGCCTGTTAGGTCATCGTTAGTAAATACTATTCCAGTTGATTGTAGACCGCTAGAGAGCGTTAAACGGGCTTGTATTGATTGCCAATGCCGTAGAACAGATAATGTGTTGTTGTCTATTTTCACGTCGCGTTTGCCGGCTTTTGTTTTTGGTGGATGTATTTTGTCTTTTACACCCGCGCTAGTCACTAAATTTTTTGTGACGTGGATCAGGCTGTTTTTGTAATCGATATCAGACCATGTTAACGCCAATAGTTCGCCTCGACGCATTCCTGTAAAAGCCAACAAGCGGAATAAAGTGTATATCCTATATCTGTTGTCATCAGTTCCATATAATTGTTCGGCACTGCTTAAAAAATGATTGAGCTGCTCAACAGTATAAAAATCAAGTCTATCCGTATACATAGGGGATGGCTTAGATTTGGGCTTAATGATTTTATCAAATGGATTTATTTCGATTAAGTCCATCACAACGCATTGCTCAATAGTACGTTTGAACGGCATAAGATTTTTATTATAACTTTGAACAATCGTACTCAATTCATTAACAAACTGTTGTAGGATTGTAGGTGTTATCTCATCGACATAACTATCTTTGAACCACTGATCAGTTAGTACGTGGTTATTCATGAAACGAGTTGTTTTATTTAACGTTGTGTCAGCCACTTTGAGTTTGTAGGTCACTAGCCACATCTCGTAGGCATCACGTAATAAAACGCGTTTCTTTTGTTTGGCTTGATGTTCCTTGAGTTGATCTATTTCATCAAGGGCTTTGCGTTCCCACTTTTTAGCAAGGGTAAGGGACGCAAGCCCGTTTTTCTTTTTTTCGCGTCGCTTTCCATCACTATCACTATAAGAAATACGAACGGTGTAAGTCTTATTATTTTGCTTTCTAATACTCATAAAATTAAACACTTTCTATACGGGACTACCACATCGAGCGTATATGTATGACACAAAATTTTGAGTATGTAAGAGGATGCCCAATGATGAACAATCCTTTTAAGTATTAGATTTCTTTTTCAATAGTCACAGCAGTATCGTAGGCAGCTACAGAATCACCGATATTCGCCGATGAAGAATCAAAGCGTATCATAATAACTGCTTTGGCACCTAAAACATGTCCCATGGTTGAAAACATGTTACGTGATCGAGTGGTTAAGCTAAACACTTCACCGTGAGTTTTAGTTACATGATAACCTGCTACATTTCCGGTAGTAGTGATTAAAATTTCTGACATATTCCCCCAATAAAGCTTTTAACGTGATTCCTATCTGCACGTATGTATGCCACCTTAACGGGTGGCTTTTTTAGTTGTACAGAGCTTGCTTTACTGCGAACTCGAAATGAGACTGTAAACCTAAGTGATCCATAAATTCAATCCAGTTACGTTGCTCAGCCGGTACGTCATGGTACACAATGCGGGCAATTAAGCGAATTGCATTTGTGTTGGCAGAGTTTTCTTCAGCCTTCAAGAAGAAAGGAGAGAAGCGATAATAGGGTAGTAAATCATCATCGCCAAAGAGTATATGTGATATTTCGTGTGCAAGTCGAAATACAAAGCTATAGCTGGTTTGGTAATTTGGATTCATCATTATCCGTCTTATGAAGGGGAAAGCTACATCTGGAGATGAATCATCGTGTGTCGTCACGTTGGTGACTTCAATGCCATTTCTGCTGGCTAGGGCTAACAACTCATCAATAATTTCTTCTTCTGTCATCTATTCACCAAACATCAACTTAGCCATTTCATAAAACTTCAATTTTTGTTCATCAGTCAATTCCTTACCACCGAATGAAACAGCAGGGCCAAGCTTGCTTAATGTTTCTTCCAAGTCAATAGGCATGTCATCTTTCTTATTACTGTGCATCTCATCAGTGTTACCTAATAGGTAGTCTACTGATACACCGAGGACGTCCGCGATGGCTTTAAGTGTGGGGTATTTTGGCTCAACCCCTTGGTTGTACCTGTATAGAGCATTTTCTGACAGGCCTGCATTTGTGGCCACCGTCTTCAAGTTCATTCCTCTTGCTTTTGCAACTTCTTTTATTCGTTCAAATACAGTCATATCAATCGGTTCCTTCAACTAATAGGGTAGCTGATGAAAAAAATTACACAAAATTAACACAAATACTTGTATTAATTTACACTCCGTGCAATAATGAATTCATCAAGTAATTGAGCAACAAAAAAACAGACCTAAAATAATCAATGCTTTGGCGAGCGAATGTTGATATACAGGCGTTTATTGTGCTTTTTTTGTATGCCTTTATATTACACCTTGTGTAAAAAATGTGCAATAACTTGTGTAAACAATCAACAACATAAAAGGAGACACAAAATGACAGAACTAGAAATTGCAGCAAAGAAGACTAAGGAAAAATTTGATATTGCACGTATTAAAAGTGGCTTGGGGTACAAAGATGTGGCAGCAATGCTAAACGTTAAGCCGCAACAATTCTCAAGGGCTTTAACAGGAACGCAACCGCGTGATATTCAAATTCAAAAGGCAGCAGCACGTATTTATAACATCGAAATTTAAGAGAGGTTAATCGTATTTATTAATCAGGATAGGATGCACACCAATTTGGCTAGTATAAAAAATAGGGACTACCACACCGAAACCAATAGGTTTAATCCATCCGGAACAATATAGATTAAAGGTATTCATCGTATGAAAAGTACTGACTTTGAAGATTATTCAGCATTGGCCAAAGCCATGCAATCGCTTGCGGATAGATTAGATGCAAGCAGTGGTGGGCGCCAATGGATGAATAAAAAGCAAGCTCAAAATTATGTGAATCTCGGGAAACAAGCATTTCAAAAGTTAGTAGATGACAATGTGATCCCAGTACATTCTTTAGATAATCATGGTTTAGCAAGACTAGAACGTTTTAACAGAACCGAACTAGATAACGCGTTGAAGAACCTATGAGAGTTTGTGTAACAAAAAAACACCACAGCGAGCAGGCCGTGGTGTCAGATAACTATAAGGAAGGTAATTATACCATGGAAGATTTAGTAATGTACGGCACACCAGCCGAAGGTGTTTATACAACAAGTGAAATTGTGGCGAGGTATACGGGTGTATCTGTTGAACACGTCCGACAACTTACGGACAAGCACAAGGGTCAACTAGAACGATTTGGAATTTTGGGTTTTGAAAACTCAAAATTAGACGGACGAGGACGACCACACAAGATTTGGCACTACAACGAGCAACAAGCAACGTTGCTTATTACGTTCATGCGGAACACGGATGCGGTGGTTGAGTTCAAAAGTAATTTAGTTGCCGCGTTCTATTCACAGCGTGAGGAACTAACACATAAGACAATTGCCCTTTCCAACATTAAGCCAGTGAATAAGTCACTTAGTGAAGTGGTCCATGATAGTTGGCCAGATAACCCGCATATGTACTCAACGATCCATAACTTAGCGTTGAAAGTTGTCACGGGTAAGAATGCTAAGCAACTTAAAGCAGAGTTTGGTGTATCAGACGCTAAAGACGCGCTAGCAGCGGAACAAGTATCAGACCTAGAGCATGTTAGAGAAGCTATTAAAGCATTGTTGCTAATTGGTAAGAGTTACGAGGAAGTTAAGGAAGCACTAGCATGACAGACACACAAACATTCTTGTTACAACTACTTGGCATTCTTGCTGGTATTTCTATTATTTACGTCATCGCGTGCATTCTAATTGATTTATATATGGGCGCATTGGTGATTGAAGAAGTAGACGATTAACGATGTGACCTCGGCAAGTCTGAAAACTACCACAGTAAATATTAACGCATGGGGATGCATCCCCAATACCAAAGAAAGATGGTTTTGATTATGAATAAGTATGACTACACGGCGAAGAAGCACCCAGCACTACAAACGGAACGGTATGTACCTGTAACGGTCAATGTACCTGATAAGTACGATTTAGTGGGGACTGTGTCTGAATTGTTGGCGGCAATGCACGCAGTAGACATGGAGACGGTAGAAGGTGATGCCGTTGAGACAGTCGAGCGAAGCCCAATGGTAACAGATGCATGGGTCCGCCTAACAATGGCTATTGAAGAATTGGCCAAGGATATGGGGACGGAAGCAACGTTTGATTTCGTACCGGCTAGTCAACAACCCAATGACCCAATGGGACTATATGATGCAACTGGAAAGCTATACAATGCGATTGAGAGTAAAGACATTGAAACGGCACTAGCACATGTTAAGTACATGGAAGAAATTGCACGTACTTATGCAGACCCACGCAGCGCTGCACACGATCCATTTAACTTGCTTGAATTAACCGAGAAGTTAAACAGTGCGATTGATGCAGAGGACAAGAGCGGAGCAAATGATGTATTGGCGGAATTAGCCGAGAAGGTTCAAGACGGCTTGAAACGTGCCAAGGCAGACCGAGAGTTTAACGAAAACAGCTAAACGCAGACGCCACACGGCTCACTGGTGGCGTCATACATACAGAACAAACTAATTAAAGGACAACTTTATTAGTTATTACCGTGCCAGCGCCTTGTATGTGGTGGCTGGTGTACATAACGTGACCCAAGCAAGTCCTTAAACTGCCCAGTGGACAGTCTTTGTGTTTATCAAAAATAAACCGAATGCGAGCAGCCAACTCACCACAAAGAAAAAACGACTAGTAACCTGTGCCGACCAAAGCCCGTTACTAATCGTTACCACGCACCCAAAAGAAAGGACACGGTTTTATTTATGAATGCTACCAGTATACCAGATATTGAAAGCTTAGTGGCGGCGCTAGACCGGCTAACCGCAGCAGTCACGGCGCCAGAGAAAAGCCCATGGTTATCTAAGATTAAGGCTTATAACTATTTGGATGTGTCGCCTAAGACCTTTCAAAAATTGATAGATAAAGGCGTGATTAAGCCACATTCATTGTTTGAATTTGGAGTAGCACGGGAATTATTTAATCAATCGGAATTAGATGAAGCCATAAAGCGATTATAAGGAGGCGATGAGATGAAAGGACTAGACAACGCCACAATTAGACTGGTGGCAAGTGATGTGAATGATTTGATTAAGGAAGGCGGGCACAGTCAACTAGCCGTTATTGCAACAAGTGGGGTGGCTTTGACCTTGCAGGCGCTTATTAGTGCCACAACGGCTGATGAGTTGCCATATATGGTGACAAGCAATGTACGCAGTTTATTGCGTGAATTGGATAAGCCAAAGACGAGTTCAGACTTTGAATTAGGTTTCATGTTGGCAGTATCAGCAGCTGCACAAGCCATTACAGAAACAGATCTAACCCAGTACACGAAGAAACATGTACTTGAAGTGATAAACGCGAAGTTGGGTGATTTGAAAGGAGTTGATACAGATGAGTGAAGAAACATTAACGGAACAGCTTGAGCAGTTGGTGGCAATGTTGCCAGAAGGCGCAGAGAAGCCCGTAAGCATCTCTGAAATTGCGACACGCCTAAATACCAACAAACGTACAATCACGGCATGGGTGGCGTTCCTGATTAATCATAAGGGTGTACCAATTGGTAGCCGACGCAGTGCGCCGAGTGGGTACTACCTGATTACCAGTGATGAAGAACGAAACAATGCGATTGCCCCACTCACGGCCCAAGCATTGGAGGAGTTGAAGCGTGCTGAAAAGTTGCGGTCAATTGACTTGCATACGTGGCGTAATAATTTCAACGACAACAAAAAAAGCAACCACAGGCGTTCCGTTGAACACGCGTAGTTGCTTTGTACCTTACTCACGGCGAAGTTTCCCGACCGATACCGTGAACACTCTCAAAAACAAAAGGAGATTTCTATACATTATGGAACAATCGACAAAAACGCGCAAGCTGGCAGATATATTGGATGAAGCTGAACAACGAAGCGCAGCATTAGCTGGATTGGCTGATGTTGTATCTGACTTAAGCGAAGATGAAGGATCAGTAATCGTTACTGTTAATTCAAGTAAAGAAACATTTGAGTTAGCCAACAACAGTTTAAACAACTACCGAAAAATAAGTGGCGTCTCATTATCATTGCTAATACTGGCTAACGACGTTTTAAAGCTAACTAGTGAAGCAAATATGTCTGCTGAATAGGTGGAATCTAATGATTTATACACAAACAAGCGTATTGGCCAAACAATATACAGTAGTCGACGGTATAGATGATTTTGCACACCTTGTCACGACCACGGCAACACCGACACAAGCGCAGAACCTGACGAGCGAACAACTGGAGACCTTTAAACATACCAGTGCACCGTACGTCGTTTATGGTCTTGTTGCTGGAATCAACAGGGCAGATAGTGAAGTGACAGCTCGAACCATCTTATTTTTGGATGTAGACGGTAGTGAAGCCACGTATAACGAAGTGAGAGACAGGATAACTGCTGGGTTATTAAACCAATATAGTCTAGTTGCTTATCCAACTATCAGTAACGGTATTAAGTCCGGTGCACGGATGCGTATTGCTATCGAACTGAGCCGACCAGCACCACCAGATGACTATATCAAGGTGTGGCGAGTGGTGAGTTATTTACTGCACGTCACAGCGGACGAAGCAGGGGCAACAAGGCAGTTTAAGCAGTTGGCTGGGACATATATACTAACAACGCAAAACGAGCACAGTGAGCCTGTGATTAACGCAAACGATACGGTAGTTTTGCCGGTGGATGAATTCGTCAAGATATTTGATGAGAACCCAAACCGATATGAATCTAAGCAAGCAAAAACCTCTCAACGTGTTGAGAACAACGAAGATCGAAAACCTTGGATGGTCACTAACGCACGAATGGTTACAGCGCTACTAGACCCTGAGAATAATTACGGGTTGTTTGGAGGCTGGGATAACATGCTAACAAGTGTAGGCGGTTGGGTTTATCGAAATACTGGTGGCAATATACGATTCACGTTGGATGTCGTCGAGCATTTAAATAGTTTAGGAAGTGACCCGATTCCAATTAGTGAATTGGGTCCAAAGTTTAAAAGTTGGGTGAAGAATTGGAGGTACTAATGGCGGAAAGCTTGAATGAGCAAGAGCTAGCAGAATTATCGGCAGAGCAACCTATTAGGGTTGAAAAAGATAAGGAACAAGTTTTGCTAGAAGAATTTGCAAAGGAGGCGCCGGTATTTGGTGAAAATGCGGTGTATGTGTTCCTAAAGCGTAAAGGACGTTTGAATAGCCGACTTTTGAAAAATATTACAACCTTGGTAAAGGCAGAAGCAAATAGCGTAGGGGTAAACAATGATCCTAATCTAATTAACACTTATCACGGGGTATTCAACATTGATACAAAACAATTGGAACCGCGTGGCAGTCGATTATTCGACCATATCCTGCCGGAGTATGACCCACGAGCAAATGCAACAGCCTTTACAACGTTATTGAATAATTACAATACACCTGAATACCCTAATTTGTCTGATGATTTGTTGAAGTTATTTGGGTACCAGCTGTTTGGAAATAACCGACTAAAGACTTTTTTTATTATTCATGGGGACGGTGACAATGCTAAAAGCACCTTGTGGAATCTGATGGAAAACGCCTTGGGTAGTGAAGAAGCTGATGGTTATGCCACTAAGCTAGACAGTGAGACATTCATCAATAAAAGTAGCAACTTTGTAGTTGGCTTGAACTCGATTAACAACAGTCGATTCTTATTTTCGGATGAGATGAAACAAGGGGTAGAACTAGAAGGCAACCTGATAAAACAGCTAGTAGCTGGTGAAGGTTCAACTGTGAAGTTTGAAGCAAAAGGAAACAAGAAGCAACAGAGTGCTAATGTTATTAGCCCCGTTGTATTGCTGGTAAATGACGTACCAAGTTTTAAAAATGCAGATGACGCCACCCGAAATCGTATTGCCATTGTGGAGTTCACAAAAAAGTTTGTACGTAATGACCCAGAAGCGGCAAAGCTAATTAAGCAAGCAAAGGATGAACGTGCCGGTATATTCAATATGATTGTGAACGCTTATGATCCTGATTGGCAAGTACCTAAGCGTTGGCTATCTGATGCAACTAATATCGTGAACGCACAAGCTGATGATGAAGATGAGGTATACCACTTAGAACAGTCTTTGCCATTGGTTATCGTTGAAACGGGCGATACACAAGACCGGGTCCGACGTGGCGAATTACACCAAGCGTTGAAAGCAAAATACTATTTACCAAAAGAAGTTAGTTTTCCAAACACAAGACGGTTGGCTATCTTATTACCTCACAATTTTAATATTGGAGTTGATGGTAACTTTTACACGAAGGTAGAACTGCTTTGATGCTCACTTATCAAAACTTATCATCTCCTTATCAACGCAAAGACCGGTATTATCACACTTATCACACTTATCAATATTTAATTAGTTATATAAGGTCAGATGTAGTGCTTACTGTGTATGTAAGTAACAAATTATTGATAAGTTGATAATTGCGATAATACCGCGGTTTATAGCGATAAGGGAGTGATAAGAGAGTGATAAGTTTGGAAATTGAACCCGATTTTTAGAGAGGAGGACAGCAAGGTGAGATACGAACATTACGAGCCAAGAGCAACATTAGACAACACCAAGGAATTGCGTAACGCAGTCATGAAAGCATTGACTGTGATTGATGGTGAGGCATTACGTGACGCACTATTTGATTCTTTAACAGCGACTAAGGCGTACGCTGACAATGAAGACGAAAATATGGACGGCCACGTAAACGAACTAGAAGCACGATTGGATGGCTTAGAAAATGATCTGATGGCTGCATGTTATGACGATACAAATATGCGTGAATATGCTGAAAGATTAGAGGCACGTATTGAAAAGTTAGAAGCGTTTATGCAATAAGTAGAAAAGAGGAACGAGCATGGCAGCATGGAACAGTGGCGAATATTACGAGGGCGAACGCATTAAGTTGCATAAATTTTTAGATACTGTTGATACATCAAAACTAAGTGAGCTAGGACGTATCGAGTATGTAAAGGCAGCCGCCCTAATGGAAATTGCCCGTAAGTTGAAATAAATATAATTAGAACGTTAGCAAGTTTCACGACTTGCTGGCGTTTTTTTATAAGACGAGTTACATGTTTACATTTGTTGACCGTATTGGGACAAGATATAGATGGGAGCATAGGTGTGCATAGGGATAACCAACGACGGTAGTGTCGTTTTTTGTAGAATTCCCAGAAAAAGCAATTTGAACGAAGTGGCCTTTTATTTATTCAACACGTTGTACAATAAAAGGATATAACTTCTAGGCATGAAAAGATGAGGTGAGTATATGGGAAGTACAACATTATCTATTGATGAAAAGATGACGGTTAAGAGAGTACGTGCATTCTTTACGGATGATTTACCAAAACTGCAACTACTAGCACACGTTAGATTGTCTAGTGTGAATTTAGATGCAATGCCAGTGCATCGTAGTAATGAAAATACGGCAGTAGACAAGATGACCCGGCAAGTGCAAGCACGGATGTGTCTTGATGATATGGTTGAGGCGTTAAGTGCGTTACCTGATATGGAACGGAAAGTGATTATATTGAAGTACATAGAAGGGCTACAATGGTTTGTTATTAGCGACCGTCTGCATTTAAGCGTGAGAAGGTTACAAGAGGTTATGCAGCAAGCGCTGAATGATTTTGGGATAGCTTATGCGGGAACGTTGGACTTGTTAGATGAAGGTGAGTAGCAGAGAGAAGTCTTACTACTTTTTACTACATTGGGGATGGATTAGATGAACGCTGTGATAGCTCACGAGAAGCCCGTCACGGCGTTTTTGTTTTGTTGTGCTAAATTTGTACGCCTTGTGATTTAAAATCGTTTATACCCCCGCCTGCGTCGCTTAGGAAGTAACCGAATATCAAATAGTGCCGTCTCTTCAACACGCTGCAGTTATTGTTATTTTTTGAATTGTTGGTACGGGCACTATTTAACTATTAACATCATGCTGATGCCTCATATGTCAGTCCAAAACACAGTTACCCCCCCTATGTAAAATTTTTCAGAATTCATATTTTCTGTAAGAAACCAGTAATGTGTGTGCTCTTCTTTTAAGACACCCAGGGGCGGGGGTATTTAATTTTCAGAACACAATCGACTAATTGCCGGACAAAACAAAGCGCGCTCAAACGTGCTTATATAGCTTCTGACAGAGTGTGTAATTCAACAAGTACGGGCTTGTTATCGTTCCCCAACTTTGGGGTGCCAATGTCGCTCCACAAATCTGCGTCACGACACTCACAGCCAAAATCTGGACTACCGGTGCCGGTCACTACTAGGTCACCACCACTAACCACGGCAAGATTACGGCAATATACGGGCAGATTTTGAGGGCACAATAAAAGTCGGCAGCATGGCTTAGATGCTAACCAGCTAACAGAGCAAGGACACTCGCATTTGATTTTTTTGTTGCTAGTGGGTGACTAAGTGGGTGACTGACGAACGATGAAACGCTGAAACCCTTGATACAATGCAGGTTACAGGCTGTGTGGTTTGTTTCCAGTCTGTTCGAAGGAACGTTGCAAAACTCTGGAATAAAGCACTCTTACTCCCGTAAGGGTCATCCTTACGATAATGCTCGTATCGAGAGCTTCCATTCGCTCATCAAGCGCGAAATGATTTATCACGAAGAGTACAGGACCATTGATGATGTCCGGGTGTCTGTCGAGTGGTACGTGAACTGGTACAACAACAGTCGCATCAACTCACGGACTGATTGGCTTCAGACCGCCTAGACCAATGTCTGGTTTACTTAATCTCGATTATCGGCACCAGCCGGTACGACACAGTTTATAAGCCGTCACTTGTGAATTTCAAAAATTCGCCTTGTGAAGGCTTATTTACCGCACGCTACAACTTGTGAAATCCGGCCGGTTCACAATCTATACCACTCGTTTTCTCTCAACGGCAGGGCTGAGCCCTGTTCCACCTACAAAAACACCCAGAAATCACGCCATTGTAGGCTGAAATCTGGGTTTTGAAAATTTTTCGGGGTAGCGGCACCTTGTGGTGCCAAAAAAAAACTGTCCATAATCTTGACATCAGCGCCGGTTGCTGGTATTTTTTCATGTTGGGTAGTTAATTGAAAATTAGTAGTGATGATGTTCAACTTTTGAAAAAACCATCATCTATTGAATACATGAACCTTACTGGTAACACAACTAACGACACAGCTGGCGGTTATTCAACAAAGATTATGTATGTCGACAACTCTACAGCTTCTGCCGTACAAACCGTTAATAATATCTTGAGTAATCCGGTTTCACAAATGTTGATTGCTAACGATCCTGACGGTGAGCTTGCGACGCAGGTTAAGAACTTGACTAACGAAATTGCTCGTAAGGCCAAGGTCTCTGAAGCCGCCGCCGATTACCAAAAGCTGTTGCAATCTGCTGACTTGATCGGTTCAGGTAATGCATCGGTTGCCGTTGACGTTACGTTGACCACTTTGAGTATCAACGGTCAAACATATAACGTTAAGGTACCATATACGACCGACGAAGCTCGTTTGGCTTCTGACTTTAATGCTGACGGTACTGAAAAGACTGACGCACAAAAGAAAGCTGACGACGACAAGCTAGCTACTATGCTTCACCAGGACGTGATAAAACTACTGCCTGAGCAGGTACCTGAAATTAAGACAGCTTTGGATTCCGGGCAAATTTCACAAAATAAATTGGACAATAACACAACTGTGTCAAACTATGTTGCGCCATTGACTCAAGAAGAGTTGATGCAATACTATGCAAAGCACTCTGACGACGTTGCCCAAGCCACAGGTAAGACATACGGTGAAATTGCTACTTCAATGAAGGAAAAAATTCAGGCTAACCCTGATTTAGCATTTACCACGGTTCAATACCTGGACTTGCCAGCAGCGCCACAAGCTTCAACATCCGTTGATACGTATTACCAAGCTGCAACTGTAAACGTTCAAACACAATTGACTAACTTGTCAACATTAACCGACTACACGATTACGCAATTGAGCTCTGTTAAGGATGCCCTTGCCAAGGCTGATGCTGACACTAGTGACATTGATGCAAGTATTGCAATGCTAAAAGATACCAAGAACACGTTTGAGAGTATCATCCAAGGTGCTGCCATTAACGGTTCAACATCTGATTACTTCTACGCCCGTTCACAGACATTGTTGGCTACTAACGAAGTAGCCATAACGACAGCGACAGCCGTTGACCAAGTTCACGAGTCTGTCACTGAGAACAAAGGCGCATTGGAAGAAGCCGGATTTGATACTTCAGCATTGACTGAGTCTGTTATGGATAAGGCTGACAAATTGATCGACGCTGCTGTAAATGGTAAAACATTTACTCAAGAAATGGCGGACGCTGTTAAGAATGGTCCAACTGCGTTCGTGGATGGTACAGAAATCCAAGGATTGGTTAAGCCTGATACAATTACGGACTTGTTGAACAATATTACTGCTCTTGAAAAACAGACGGATAGTTCAGGAAAGACTTTCTTGCAGTCATCAACTGTCACTCAACTGGTAACTGACTTGAGTAATTTGGGACAAGTTGTTTTGAACACGGTTACTAAGGACAAGGCTGCTGATTTGACTGCTGAAACTGTTGCTAAAGTGACTGGTAAAGATATTGCAGACGTTAAGACTGACGCAAAAGAAATTGCCAGTGCTATCAAGGATAATAACATGGGTACGGTTGATACCTCTGGTACTGTGGACACGACGAGCGTTGATAAGGTGGTTAACGTGTCTCAAAGTCAAAACGGTAACAAGACGGCGGTGGTTGATGATCCTAAGCCAGATAACTCAAGTACTAAGCCAGATGAACCAACGACTAAACCTGATGATTCGACCACTAAGCCAGGCGATTCAACTTCAGACAACCAACCAGAAGCTAAGTTGCAAACGGCAATCATCGATACGATGAAGGGTGCAACAGCGAAAATTGGGGACACCAAGTTGCAGTCGGGTACCGGAGAGTTTGGCCTTAGCATTACTGATTCTCGTAAGACACGTAGCAACATTACAATCGGTGCGCAACTATCAAAGCCGTTTACTTATGATGACGGTACTGTTATGAAGAACGCTAAAGTGATGCTGGAATCAAGTAAAACGGTCACTGACGCAATCAAGGCAACTGACTTTGATAATCTATTTGGTGGTGAAACAACCACCAATGGTGTTACGCAGCAAAACGCTTTGACGTTGGCTACAAACGAAGGCACCACTGGTCAAATGCAGGTTGCAATGGGTACGCCAAGTGATGATAAGCCGTTCGAGATTTCGTTCGACCACATGTGCGTGTCAGATTCAGATACTTCAGAGATGAAGGTCGGCTCTGCAACGGCGACAGTTACGTGGACCGTGTCTAACGGTGTCTGGAACAACTAATTAATAACCGCAATTCGTAACCAAGCGAGGCAGATGACTGCGAGCGTCATCTTCGGTTTTTGACAGGAGTGTCGTAAAACACTACATTATGAACTTATTTATAAGGGGTAAAGAGATATGGCATTAGCTATTTCACGTAAACAAGTTGTGGCAACTGTTCTTGTAGCAGGTTCATTCTTGGGATTGGCATCAACTTCAGCTATCTACGCTGACGCTGACGCAACACCACAATCGACTGTTGCGTCAGATTCAACGACGAACAAGTCAAGTCAAACAACAACGGGTAAGGTTACGTTCACAGGTGGTGACCTAACACTTTCAGGGTTGGAGGATCCGGAGCCTTTTAGTGCTAGTGTCTCAGATGCTTATGCTGGATTTTCTAAGGAAACTGAAATGGCACCTCTTACGGTGCTAGACAATCTTGGTGACGGTGGAAATTGGACACTTACAGCAACAGCTGCTGGCTGGATCCCAGAAAGTTCAGATTCTTCACCAATAGGTGCTAGTGTCTTGAATAATAATGGAAAGTTGGGTATTTCTGGTGTCAAGGTCAACGGCAATGATGCCAAACCAGCAGGGACTCTTGTTAAAGGCCAATCAGTAGAAATTGCTAAGGGTAGCGCAGAAGATAACGGCGATAATAATGTGGCGTCTGGATATTACACGTTTGAATTGCAAAAAGGGACGAACATGCGTACGGGAATATACACAAATACAATTACTTGGACTCTATCAAGCCAGCCAGAAAACAAAAACTAAAATTGATACAGAGCACTTACTTTTATGCTACGCTTAGAGGTACGTGTTCTTTTTATCTGGAGAGAGGTTTTAAGACATGAAGAGAAAAGTGGTGCTGATAGCTGCTTTGTTGTTGGGCGCAGTGGTAACGTTCCCAACCCAAGCGAATGCGGCTGACGCAAATTTGAAGGTGACACCGGTTCAAGCACCTTCACAACGTGATAAAGAAGAGAGTTTCTTCGATTTAGTATTGCAACCGGGTCAAAGCGGAATGTTGACTGTACAACTGCAAAATCCAACTAAGAAGGATATGGTTGTTGATGCAACGGTCGCTCCTGCTTCTACTAGTGATAGTGGTAGTGTGCAATATACCAATCAAGTTAAGCTTGATCCATCATTGGCAGTTAATGTGAAAGACTTGGTCGAAGCGCCTAAGAAGGTGACGGTCCCTGCTGGTCAAACCATTACTTATAGCGCTAAGTTAACAATGCCAACGACGTCGTTGACGGGTATGACAGCTGGGGCACTTATCTTCGCGCCAGAAGATAGTACCAAGTCATCTGCTGGACAAGGCATGGGTATTATCAACAAGCTTCAATATGCCGTTGCTGTGCTGGCCCGCAATGAAAATACGACGTGGGACCCAGCTTTGACAATTGATGGGGCAACGGCAAAGAATCAAGAAGGTGCGACGAACATTGCGGTGCACCTTCGTAATACGGCAGCGACCTACCTAAACCAGTTGGCAGTTGAAACGACCGTCTCACGCAACGGTAAGACTTATTCACGTAGCCAAGATGATATGCAGATGGCGCCTAATTCTGATTTCAATTTTTCGGTACCATTGAAGGATAACGTGACAGCTGGCCAGTATTCCGTTGCCACAACGGCCTACTACGTTAAGGACCCTGCCGGACAGTACCAAGATGATAAGGGACAGCACTACAAGTTCAAGGCGACGTATGATGGCAAAGTTAACGTAACGGCTAAAAAGGCACAATCACTAAATAGGGTGCTTAAGCAAGCTAAGGGTGGTATGCCAACAATGATCAAGGTCGGCATTACGGCGATTGTAGTTTTGGCTGCGCTAGTGCTTGGCATGGTTATCATGATGATGAAGCGTCGCAAGAAGGAATCAAATCGTTTGGCTGATTTGGAAGCAGAATTGCAATCATTGAAAGCACAACAAAAGTAAATAATGATATGAATGAAACGCTTTTTGAGAAATCAAAAGGCGTTTTTAATTATTTGGGACATCGTTCCCCTTATCTAAACCCCGTAATAGCAACGTTTCTAGCGCCTGGAAGTTTTCGGGACTTTATGAAATGTCCTTTATTTGGGCTAGTAAACTTACTAATGGGAAGAAAGTAAGTGGAAGGGGCAAATAACGTATGAAGCGATTTACTGGTTTGATGTTAACAGCAATGATTTTGGGTGGACTCGCTAATAATTTTGTTTTGCCAAATGGTTTGCCCCAGCTTACTCAAGTACAAGTATCTGATCATGTGACGGCAGCAAGCTTTTCAACACGTACGTTGACGAGCTATCAGATTCCAAAAGCAGTTGTTCAAACGATTTTGGATAATAGCCTGATGTCTGACGGCAAGACGCCAACAGCTGACGGCAAAACGGTGGACAACTTCACAATCGGTGATGTTCAAAACCTCAAGGTGCTATCACTAGCAACACGCACAAAGAATAGTGACGGGACATATACATCGAAAGCCAACGCGGCGGTTGCTGATTGGCTAGAATCGATGGACTATGCAACAAAGAATCCAGGTTCGCAAGTGTTGCAGACCAAGGATGCCGTGTTGGGGGCAGGAAACTTGTCTGACGGAAAAATTAAGGCACAAACATTTTTGCAGAATGGTGTTCCGACATATTCAGACAACCAGTACTATAATCCAACGCCGGTTTTGAACATTCTTATGGCAATTATCAATTCTGCCACGAATGCGACAACGTTGGATTTGACGGGGATGTTGTCAAAGGTGCCAAGTAAAACAAATTACGGCACTGTGCACATGGGAATTTTGGCGTTGCTTCAAACGCCTCAATTAACAAACTTGAAGACCTTGAATCTGGGTGACAACCAAATTGGAGTGGACAAGGTGACGGCCGGATTTGATAGCAATGCTTACTATCTTTTCCGTTCAACCACGTTAACGTCAAGCTCGGTTACAGATTTGGATTTGTCCGATAATGGGTTTACGACATTGGATGACAATATTTTAAGTGGTATTGGGTCACAAATTTCTGGATTGAATTTCGCCGGGAACAACATCACGTCGATTAGTTACAACAACGGAACCACGTTTTCTAATGCATCTAAGTCCGAAGGTGGAAGCGTTAACTTGTCTGGTAGTGATAATCTGGATGTTTCAGGAAATACAGCTTATGTTATCGCAAGTGCGTTGAATTCTGGTGGTGCATCATTGACGTTGGATAATAAAACAGCTAATGCGCTGGCTACGAACCAAATTGCAAATGGTAATAGTTGGCCAGGGGTTAACTCTGACGGGTTTACGGCCATTGTACCGCAATTGTCAGGTGATACAGTGGCAACCATTGTTGATAAGAATGCAACGGCGGTGACGTCGAATGTCTTGGAGACAATCGCGACGAAAAACGTGGATGCCCTGGATTCTAAGACGTTGACGAACTTGGCGAATAATAACGCCAGCGCAATCACATCCAACGCCTTGTCATCAATCGCGACCAATAATGCAGGGGCGATTAATAGTGACGTCGTATCATCAGTTTTGGCAAAGCAACCGGATGCGATCACATCGGATTCTTTGACTGCAATTGCTAAGAACAGTGGTGATGCACTTGGGAGCGACGTCATTTCTAATATTTTGACGAAGCAGCCAGATGCCATCACGTCGGATTCCTTGACCGCGATTGCCAAGAACGACGGTAATGCTGCCACTTTGGCAGATATTGCGAAGAAGGTGCCTGACGCGGTGGACTCAAAGGCCATTGCGAACATTGCGGCGCAAAGCCCAGATGTGTTGACACCGGATTTGGTTAAGTATTTGGCTTTTTCTGGTGCACTGGATTTAGATACGTTGAAGACGATTGCGGTTAATAAGCCAGATGCGTTAACTAATTTGTCAGATACGGATAAGCAAAATGTTATCGAAGCCGCTGGTGGCGCGGATAAGGTTGGGGATGTCGTGAACAATCCAACTTCTGTTCCTAAGTCGGAAGCAACGAAGCCGTCAACAGATGTGTCCGGTGGTGATGAGACACCAGCAAGCAAGGTGACTGTGGATAAGACAGATTTGTCATTTGGAACGGTGAATCTGTCCGAGTGCACATCAAATTCAGTTTTGCATGCTACTGTTGGCTTAACGGTTAGTGGTACCTTGATGAAGGGCGCAACATTAAGTGTTGCGGCTGATGCCTGGCAAGGTGCTGATGGTACGGTAGCATTTAAACCAACGTTCAAATTGGATGGTCAAGAGTAAGTTTCTAATAAGACGATTGATCAATCGGTATCAGTTGGAGCAGGTATGCAGTCTGTTGTGAGTGCAGATACTGCCAATCGGGCATTTAAGCTCGTTTTTGATAAAATTGGCATGACGAATGTGTCAGGGGTTAAAGCCAATCATACGTATACTGGTTCAGTACGTGGGCAAGTTGGTGTTATGCCATCAGAAACACAAAATTAGTATTAATTAAGAGACAGATAAGAAAGCCGTGGGTTGTGCCACGGCTTTTTCTGTTACAATGAATATATTAGAAACGTTTGTAAAGAGGTTCAAAGTCAAATGGTACTGATGACCGGTAAAATTTAATATTTTGAACCTTGCTTAGGCAGCTGACTTCACATTGTTGAGATCAGCTGCCTTTTGCTTATAGTTCATTGAGTAGAAACTATTCTTGAATGAGATAAGAATACGTAGACGAAAGTTTTTGAAACTACGGAACCCGTATGCCGTGCGCTTAATTGCTTTGATTTTATTGTTTGAACCTTCTATTGGTCCGTTTGAGAATCCGTAGATAAAGCTGTTTATTATTTCGTCGAAGTGCTTGCGGATAGTGCGACGAACCTTCTTCATTGCCTTTGGCAATGAGCGGTATTGGGCATCATTTTTTGTGGGATATAGAACAGACTTGAGTTCAGCTTCATCACGAGTTTCGATGGCGTAAAGAATCCCTTGGTAGAAAGCGTATGCGTCACGCAGTTCATCAGAGAGCGCCAGTAGGCGGTCGATAACTTCTTTATCAGTTAAATAGGCATGCTTAAAATTGATTCGATTTTTGCGGGTCGTGTAATCGAGTGCAGTTTCGTGCTTCATAAGTAGTGTCCAAAAGCGCTTTAGTTGGCGATACTCTTTGCTGTCTGACCCGAATTGTTTCATAACTCTGATACGAACCTTGTTTAGTTCACGGTATGCTTGAGTTACGACGTGAAATCTGTCGGCTACGATGTTTGCGTTTGGAAATAAATCCTTAATCATAGCTCTGTAAGGGGTGAATAAATCCACAGTAATGGTTTTAACAGCAGCTCGAGCTGCTGGACTGTATTGATTGAAATAGGCACGGAGCTGACCAGCACCGCGATCCTTCATGACATCTAGAATGCGGTGGTTAACAGAATCGATTAAAATCATGCTCATTCCACTAGTTGCGAACTTACCTGATTTGAAGTCATCGAACGCGATGTTTTGTGGCAGGTAATGGAAATTTTTTTTGTTGTAAAAGAATAAGCCTTCGGCTGCACGCATTACGGTTTGCGTTGATATGTTGTTATCTAAGGCGATGTGCTTTTGACTAACGTTTTCACTTAGTTCCATTGCTGCGGTTTGTTTAACCTTATCGATGATATGGTTGTTTGGTTGAATGTCAGTGAGGTGCGCAATGGACGTGTGTCCACATTTCTTGCATAGAAATTTTTGCTTTCGGATTCTATAGTTTTGAAACTTGAATGCGCTACGTGGCCCTTTATGAGTAACCATTTTGGTACCATTGTGAACCATTGGAGTTCCGCATTTTTCGCAGTTGGTAGCGTATGTCAGAAGGAGATTCCAAGTAATTGTAGCGGTTCCGTTGCGATTAGTTTCATTGAAGTGTTGTTCTGCTTTTGGATCAAAATCAACATCTAAGTCTGTTAATCCAATTAAAATTCTGATATCGTTATCCATGTTGGGCTATCCTTTCGAGGGTATTTTGGGCAGACTGGTTGCAGCTGGGCTGTCCTTTTTAATTTTTACACCAAAAAACCAAAAAAGGTCCATCAACCAATCGCGTGAGCGAGTGGTCATCAGTACCAAATATTTTAGAGCCTTTTTTTGAGCAACGTATTGCGTGAGAAGCATGAGCGCGTGTGAGACGTTTTTACATTTTTGTGAGTAATTTCTGATTGATAATTAAAAATCGTTTATACCCCCGCCCACGTTGCTTAGGAAGTAACCGAATATCAAATAGTGCCGTCTCTTCAACGCGCTGCAGTTATTATTATTTTTCAAAGTAAATAGGGATAGCTAATAATCATAGGGTATTATGTTAAAGAACATAATTTAAAGGTGAATACATGTAAAATGATTAAAAGCAGTGTGCGGAGATACAGTAAGGGGAATTAAATGTTAGATTCAAAGATTATGGAGACAACAAAGTCCATTTTGAAAGAGTTTGGTAACACCTATTTTTCAGATAAAGGAACTTTAAAGCGCAATAAAGTAATAGAAGACCTTGATGCGTACACACCTATGTTGATGAAGGCATTACTAGCTAATCAACTAATTCATGATACCTATACGGAGTCAATTGTTATAGATGATAAAAGTGTAGAACTGTTTAAGCTAAACCAGTTTATTGAAATGTTTACGTATAAAGAATACTGGCAAGATAGCTATACAAAATTTGAGAATAAAATTGGCCTTACTGCTGGTGGTAAGTTTATTGATGAGACTGCTGACGTAGTCCTAGATTTTCCATTCAAAGATACTGTTTTAAAAGCTGGTATGACGAACGAGGATCAAAAAGATACTGATGAACCTTTTTTGCATGAAACGATTGCTAAGGCTGAAATTGATCAATTATTAGAACCTAAAATATTTGTCAATGCTACTAAGTATGACCAAGAAAACTTAGATGGTACATCAGTTGATAATTTTGATGATACCAATTTAATTATTAAAGGAAATAATTTGATTGCCTTGAATAGTTTAAAAGATAACTATGCTGGAAAAATTAAGTTAATTTATTTAGACCCACCTTATAATACGGGTAAAGATTTTGGATACAACGATAATTTCACTCATTCAGCATGGATGACTTTTATAGTTAATCGTTTGGAAATTGCTAAAAAACTATTATCTGACAATGGTTCAATTTGGGTTAATATTGATGACGATGAACAAGCGTACTTAAAGGTTTTAATGGATTCCGTATTCGGTAGAGAGAATTTTTTAGCCAATGTTATTTGGAAGAAAAAATTTTCACCGCAAAATGATGCACGTTATTTTTCAGATATGCATGATTTTATTGTCACTTATGCAAAAAACATTAGTCAGTTTGAAATAAACGGACTTCCGCGTACGAAAGAAATGAATTCACGTTATAAAAATCCTGACAATGATCCACGAGGTCCTTGGACGTCAGGTGATGTATCTGTTAGGACCTATAATGCAAGAGATGATTATCCTATTACGACACCAAGTGGGCGTATCGTAAATCCACCAGCAGGTAGGTCATGGCGAACATCCAAAGAAAATTTTGAGAAATTAGTAAAGGAAAACAGAATTTGGTTCGGAAAAGATGGAGATTCAGCTCCACGAATTAAACGATTTTTGTCCGATGTTAAACAAAAAACTACCCCACAAACTATATGGGATTATACAGAAGTGGGTCATAACCAAGCTGCAACCCAAAATCTTAATAAATTATTTGAAGGAAATGTTTTTTCAACCCCGAAGCCAGAAGCCTTATTACAAAGAATTTTAACATTAGGATCAAATCAAAATGACCTTATCCTTGATTTTTTCATGGGCTCAGCAACCACTCAAGCGGTCGCGATGAAGATGAAGCGACGCTTTATTGGGATTGAACAGATGGATTATATTAAAACTGTTTCTGTTGAACGCCTTAAAAAGGTGATTGCTGGCGAACAAGGTGGTATCTCTAAAGATGTTAATTGGCAGGGCGGCGGATCATTTGTCTATGCTGAATTGATGGAAAAGAATCAAGGTTATCTCAAAGATGCCCAACAGGCCGAAACGACGAAGCAATTAGAAGATGTTGTTCATCGCATGATTGAAGGTGGCGCTGATTTTGATTTCCGAGTTGATGTTGAAAAAGTCCTACAAGACCCTGAATACCAAGCCATGGCATTGGCTGAGAAAAAGCAGCTGATAGTCAAGGTCATTGATAAGAATCAGTTGTATTATGCGTACAGTGATATGGGCGATCGTGATGTACAAGAGATGATGTCTGAGAGTGATATTGCGTTTAATAAGAGCTTTTATGGGGAGCGTGATCTGTAATGGCCAAAAAGAAAGCACGAGAACTTGTCTTACCAATTGTTCATGAGATTAATGACTATACGAGTGATTTTTTAAAAAATGACGAACCCAGACACGCCTTTGTTTATCCGGACTACATTAAGCACAATCTCAAGCATCAGTTACGTGATTATCAAAAGCAATCACTATACAACTTGAATTACACGCAAAAGGATGCCAATGTTGCCAGTCGCTTTAATCAATTGTTATTCCATATGGCCACTGGTTCTGGAAAAACTGATGTGATGGCAGCTGATATGCTGTATTTTTACCATGAATTTGGCTATCAAAATTTTCTGTTTGTCGTTAATACAAACGCGGTGATTGCTAAAACCCGTGAAAACATGCTGAATGTTCAGTCACCAAAGTACCTCTTTTCACAACCACTCAATATTGATGGTACTCCGATTGAATTGCGAGAAGTCACCCGATTTCCAACAAACAGTGAACCAGGCGTGATTTACTTGCGGCTAACAACGATCCAAACTTTAGCAAATGAATTAAATACACCACGCGAGAATGGTTTAACTTATGGTGATTTAGAGAAACAGAAGTTGATTATTCTAGCTGATGAAGCGCATCATTTTTCTGCCGGTACAAAGAGCAAAGCAGATCAACAAAATAAAGCGTGGGAATATGTCTTAGATCGTATTCGACAAGCTAATAAAGATAATCGACAGTTAGAATTCACGGCTACGATTGATTTAAATAATGAGTCTATTTACGAAAAATATCGTGATAAGGTCATTTTTCAATATGATTTAAAAGAGTTTCAAAATGCCGGGTATTCAAAGAAAATCGCTCGGTTGCAAGCCAATGCTGATGATAACGAGAAGATGCTGAATGCAGTGTTGTTATCACAATATCGTAAGCGCATGGCAATCCAGGCGGGTGTACGAGATTTTAAGCCAGTTATTCTTTTTAAATCAAATAAAATTGACGTTTCAAAGGCGGCGCGCGATCAATTTTTAACGATGCTGGATCAATTAACGACTGAAGATTTGGCGCAATTTATTGCAAAGCAACTCAATACCACGCAATCATCTACTTTGCGCCAAGCTTATACGTATTATCAAACAATTGATATGGGGAGCTTGGTCCGTGAATTGCAACGTGATTTTCAACCACTGAATACTATTAATGTTAATGATACGAGTAGCAATGGGATTTTAGGTGACTTAAATGATTTACGTAATTTAAATACCCTAGAAGAACCAAGCAATCCATTTAGAGCTATTTTTGCCGTCGCCAAGCTTTCTGAAGGTTGGGATGTCTTAAATTTGTATGATATTGTCCGCATTGGGGAGCAACCCATTACGTCAACACAAACTAATAGTGAGGCGCAATTAATTGGTCGTGGTGCGCGCTACAATCCCTTTGTCTATGAGGGGGCAACATCGTTTACGCGACGGTTTGACCATAGCACGCCAGAATTACAAATATTAGAGTCCTTACACTATCACACGATTAATGATAAAAAATATATTGATAATTTAACGAAATCATTTGAAGCAATGCAGCTCCAAGTTGACGATGATAAAGACTTTGATATTTTAACCACGACAGTTAAAGCGTCATTTAAGCGGTCTGATGTCTATCAATATGGCAAGCTGTATTACAATGACGTCGAAGATGTCCCTGAGAGTGAATACAATGGGTTGGCAAAATACGGTGTTCCCGTTGCGGAACTGCCTACCGTCAATATTGAGACGGCAACCCTAGAAGCAACTGCCTTTGATACACAAAATGTTGCTGGTATGAATGAGACACGACTGGTAAAGATTGATGATGCCCTCGTCAAAAAAGCAATGGCACGGAATCCTTTCTTCAGATTCAATACCATGAAAAAATATATGCCGACTCTAAATTCTATCTCGGAGTTTATGTATGAGGCACAGTGGTTGGGGCAAATAAAAGAAATCCAAGCAACGGTATCGATGGGTTCAGATGCAGTGCTTAGTCGAGAAACACAGCTATTAGTCGTTGAAAAATATCTAGCCTATATTCAGCGCATGTTAATCATGAACTATAAGCGCCAACGCGGAACCAATAAGTTTATTGGGTTGCCAATTAAAGATGCCGTTCAGGATTATCAGAAGCGTGTCCCCGTTAACTATTCTGATGCTGGGGTTCATGAGTTAATTCAAATCTATGACTATAAAAAGGCACCTTGGTTTGTCTATAACGAGGCTATTGTTGATAAATTGGAACGTAGTTTAATTGAACTGATCCAAGGTTATGTCGAAGAGCTGCAAAACAAGTATAAAGATGTTTACCTCATTCGTAGTGATGAGCGTAATACTAAGCTAAAATTGCATGAATTTGCTGGAGATGTGTCTCACTATGCTGGTTTCTTACCTGACTTTGTCTTGTATTTGGCCAATGAGTCGTATATTTATCAGATTTATATTGAACCCAAGGGTACCCAATTGCTGGCTCAAGACCAATGGAAAGAGGACCTGTTAACGAGTATTTCGCCTGAAAGTGTCGATGTGATTGGCGAAAATGATCAGGTTAAGTTATATGGTGTTAAATTTTATATTGCAGGTGATGAACGTCAAGTTCGAAAAGGCATAGCGGATATGCTTAGTGAATTAATATAAACGGAAGTCTATATAAATGTGACTACACGCTTTAGAAGCGGTTTGAATAAGTAGAACTAATCTTTTGAGTATACAAATCCAAATCGGTGATTAGTAATCAATATTAAAAATCCGTCAGAAGGGCATATGTTGCATCTGACGGATTTTTTGTGTAGGCAACGAATTTCATCCCCGAAAAAGTGAAAAAAAAACGCCGCTCAACAAGTGAACGGCGACATATTTACACGGTTGGTAGTCCCTGATTATTTGATTATCACAGGTACACATCATATTAAAAATTAACCAGTGACGTAAATACATCGGCCGTCTCTTCAACACGCTGCAGTTATTGTTATTTTTTGAATTGTTGGTACGGGCACTATTTAACTATTAACATCATGCTGATGCCTCATATGTCAGTCCAAAACACAGTTACCCCCCTATGTAAAATTTTTCAGAATTCATATTTTCTGTAAGAAACCAGTAATGTGTGTGCTCTTCTTTTGAGACACCCAGGGGCGGGGGTATTTAATTTTCAGAACACAATCGACTAATTATGCCGGACAAAACAAAGCGCGCTCAAACGTGCTTATATAGCTTCTGACAGAGTGTGTAATTCAACAAGTACGGGCTTGTTATCGTTCCCCAACTTTGGGGTGCCAATGTCGCTCCACAAATCTGCGTCACGAAACTCACAGCCAAAATCTGGACTACCGGTGCCGGTCACTACTAGGTCACCACCACTAACAACGGCAAGATTACGGCAATATACGGGCAGATTTTTTGTATAGGCAACGAATTTCATCCCCGAAAAAGTGCAAAAAAACGCCGCTCAACAAGTGAACGGCGACATATTTACACGGTTGGTAGTCCCTGATTATTGATTATCACAGGTACACATCTAGGTACACATTAAGTCGTATTTCAACGGCATTTAGCGGAATTATATGACTTTCTGATGTGTACCTAAATGTGTACTTAACGTTGATATATCAAGCGAAATGTTGATTTACAGGTGTTTTGCCAACCTATCTATGGAGCCGAGGGGAGTTGAACCCCTGTCCTACCATCTCGTTACTAACACGTCTACGTTCATAGCTGAATAATTTAAATCTCATCTAGTGCACGCCATTCCGCGCGGCGATCAACTAGACCAAGCCTGATTATCCTCTTCCAACAGCCCTCAGGTGGCGAACGGTTGGCGCAGATTACTTAGTTTTAAAACCTAGCGCAACCCGTAATCAAAGCTGTGCATAGGCAACGCAGGCTGTTTTTTAGGCAGCTACTGCGTAAGTGTTTTGTGAATTGTTTGCAGTTAATTCTTCTGAGTGGATTATAGGGCCACAACCCCTAAACGCAGTGCTAGCACGAACAATGCCAGTCGATTCCGTAACGACCCCGAAAGTTTTACTAACAGTGTTTAGTATAGCAATAACCCCAGATATTAACAATCTATCAGTGATTTAACACTAATTCCCGAACAAGGACACAAAACATTAACAATTATCAACTTGATTTACGAATAAGTTCGGTTATAATTATTTCTTGGGTAAGGAAACTACCGGTAAATAAACCAAATTCCGAACATTGTTTTATCGAGGGGATAATAAAATGGACTTTTCAACTGTATTTGATTACGAGGATATTCAGCTCATTCCAAACAAGTGCATCATCGAAAGCCGCTCAGAGGCGGATACTTCGGTTGAACTTGGTGGGCGTCGGTTTAAGATTCCGGTAGTGCCTGCAAACATGGCCACGGTTATCAATGATGACTTGGCCATGAAGTTGGCCAAGGAAGGCTATTTCTATGTCATGCACCGTTTTGCACCGGAGACGCGTTTGGACTTTGTTCGTCGTTTCCAAGAAGCTGGCGCATTTGCATCAATTTCAGTTGGTATTAAGCAAGAAGAGTACGACTTCATTGATCAATTGAAGACGGCAGGTTTGACGCCTGAATACATCACTATTGATATTGCGCACGGCCACTCAGATGCTGTGATTAAGATGATCCAATACATTAAGTTGAACTTGCCAGCTGCCTTTGTGATTGCTGGTAACGTTGCGACACCGGAAGCTGTGCGTGACTTGGAAAACGCCGGCGCCGATGCGACTAAGTTGGGCGTTGGGCCAGGGAAGGCCTGCATCACAAAGTTGAAGACTGGTTTTGGTACTGGGGGATGGCAACTGGCGGCATTGCGTTTATGCGCGAAGGCTGCTAAGAAGCCGATTATCGCTGACGGTGGTATCCGTTACAACGGTGATATTGCCAAGTCAATTCGCTTTGGGGCGACGATGGTGATGGTTGGATCTTTGTTCGCCGGTCACGCGGAAACGCCAGGCGAAATTATTGAGATGGACGGAGCCAAGTACAAGACGTACTTCGGTTCAGCATCTCAATTCCAAAAAGGTGAGTACAAGAACGTTGAAGGGAAGAAGCTATTGGTACCATACCGTGGCTACATCGATGATACGTTGAATGAAATGGAACAAGATTTGCAATCAGCAATTTCTTACGCCGGGGGCCGTGAGTTGATGGACTTGCGTTACGTTGACTACGTAATTGTTAAGAACTCAATTGTTAACGGTGATTCATATTAATATTTGTCTAGAGAGCCGGCATAATGCCGGCTTTTTTGATATACTTGTTTTTTGTAATTGAGAGATAATGATAGATATTTTTAGGAGATTAACGTGAAATTATTTGAGCATTGGCTACACTATAGCTTTGACTGGAAATCACTGGGATTAGCCTTGTTGATTGTCGTGATTTCAATTGTTTTGGTTAACGGTATTGTGCGTGGGATTTTCCACCAAATTGAGAAGCGCATTCCTGACCGTTTTGCCGGCTGGACCGATGTCTTGATGGCATTTGAGAACCCAGCTCGTGTGATTGTTTTGTTTACAGGGTTACTTATTGCCTTGCACACAGCCCACGCCCCACATTTGGTAACACACTTCGCACACGCGATTTATCGCTCAGTGCTGATGTTCAGTATCGGATATGGTTTGTACAAGTTGATGGGTTCATTAACGGTGTTGTTGGGGCACTTGGGCTCACGCATCAACTTTGAATTGGATTCAATTGTGATGCCATTCTTGACACGCAGTTTGCAATTCGTTGTGATGGCGTTGACAGTGACGATGATTTTGTCTGATTGGGGCATCAATGTGAACGGTGTGTTCGCCGGACTAGGGTTGGCTGGATTGGCCATTTCGATGGCTGCCCAAGACCCAATTAAGAACTTGCTTGGCGGTATCATCCTTATCACCGAGAAGCCTTTCCAAATTGGTGATTGGATTAAGTCACCATCTGTTGAAGGAATTGCGGAAGATATCACGTTCCGTTCAACGTTGGTTCGTACGTTTGATGGGGCGTTGGTGATCGTGCCAAACGCAACGCTATCAAATGAGCCAATTACAAATTGGTCACGCATGGATACGCGTAAGTTGGCGTTGACGTTCTATTTGGATATTGCAACGAAGACGAAGGACATGATGGCAGCGATGACGGACGTTGAAGCCATGCTGGCCGAAGATGATCGTTTTGAAAAGGGTAGTGAAAAGGCTTATATCAATCAAGTCACGACGCGTGGTCACGAATTTATGGCCACGGCCCAATTTAAGATGGTTGACGGTGCAGACTGGGCGGGTACGCGCGCTGACATCAACATGAAGATTATTCTCATCTTAGCAGAACATGATATTCAGCTATCAGCCGGCGTGGATACGCCAACTACTAAGTAATCAGAAAGAGAGAAATTGTAATGGGGTCAGTGATTTTAGCAATCGTTGTTGGTTTGGCAGCGTTGGGTAATTACATGCTGTTTTCCGTTTTGCCACAAGGGTTTGTGCAATGGCTAAGTGTCATTGGCCAAGCCGTATTGTCACTCTTTGCCGTGATTGTATTCTTTACGTATCAAGGTCGCAAGGAAACGTCAGGTTATGAAGGGTACCGTGTTTGGACGGTCGCTCGCGTCATTACTTGGTTGGCACTATTGGGATCGGTTGCAACGTTTGTGGTGATGTTGTTGGCTGTGATGGGCATTCTTAAGGGAAGTATCTAGTCAACTGTTAAAACTTGCTTTGTTGTAAATTTGTAAAAAACTTAAAATCTGATTGATATTGTATTGAACTGTGAATGACGTATAGTAAGTATTATGAGTAAACAGGGATTAAAGATGAATCAGGTTGCGGTTGCGCTTTTGGTTGCAACTTTAAGCTCGTTGGGTGGCGTGACGGTCACGGCATCTGACACAAAAACAAACGCTGTCTCATCAGCAGCAGTAAATAAGGCGGTAGCTGCTTCGGTCGGGGGAAAGACAATGAAGATCAAGCAGATTAACTACGTGCCTGGAACCGCGGCACCAAGCCAACAGACGACTAAGACATACAAGCAGGTTATTCAGCCAAATCTTGATGCGCCGGCTGAGGCTTGGATGTGCTTGGCATATGTTGCGGGTGCTTTTGGGGGTGCATCAGGTTATGCAACGGCTGCAATGGCCGCTGACGATGCGCCAGTTATGTACAACAATCAAGATTTCCCAGAAAACGTCTACGTACCAGTTTTCTTCCGCTTTGTGGATCAAACGCACGGTAGCGTGGGTCACGTTGTCATTTGGGATGGCTACAAGAAAGAATTTCTTTCAACTGGATCAAGCAATGGACACATTACGTTCCATTCGGTTGATGAAGTTTTGGCATGGCTACGTGGTAGTGGCGATGTTGAATACATTGGTTGGTCAACTGAAATGCCAATTGATCACCAATGGCGTCCAGTTGTGGATTAATAGAAAAATGACAAAGGTCAAGTGCGTTTTGCGTGCTTGGCCTTTTGTTGGTATTTAGGGGGTAAAAGCGGTACTATGGTGTCGTTTAAGAGATGTTTTTATCAGATTGGGGGACGATAAAATGACAGAATACGATTATGACGTTGTGTATTTGGGGACTGGTCACGGAACTTTTGATGGTGCAATACCGCTAGCCAAGCGTGGCAAGCGCATTGCAGTTATCGAAGATGGCATTATCGGCGGCACGTGTTCAAACTATGGCTGTAATCCGAAAATTACATTAGACGCACCAGTGGCGATGCTACGTTCATTGGAGAATATGCGGGATGTCTTGCCGGTGAAAGACGCACACATTGATTGGGCGGCCAACCAAAAGCACAAGCAAGCGGTGATTGGTGGGATTCCTGATTTGAAGGTGAGTCGCATGGAGGCAGTCGGCATCGAAATTATCAACGGGTACGGTATCTTGCAGGATCGCCACACGGTTCGCGTGGGTGATCGCCAGCTATCAACTGACAAAATTGTCGTAGCAACTGGTTTGCGGTCGCATCATTTGCCAATCGAGGGGACGGAACTATTCCATGTATCGAAAGACTTTTTGGCGTTAGAAGAAATGCCAGCTTCAGTTATCGTGATTGGGGCGGGTTATATCGGCATGGAATTTGCGACACAAGCAAATGCGGCTGGCGCGAAGGTAACGGTGATTATGCACGGTGACCAAGCGTTGAAAGGCTTTAAGCAATCCTACGTCGAACAAATCATTGCGGATTTAACCAAGCGCGGGGTGACTTTCTTGCGCAATGTGAGCTTGAAAAAGGCTGAGAAGATTGGTAATCAAGTTGTCGTCACTGACGGTGCTGATGTGAAGGTTGCGGCTGATTGGGTGTTGGACGCGACGGGGCGTATTCCGAACGTAGAAGGCTTTGGTCTCGACGAGGTCGGTGTCGCTTACAACAAAAATGGTATTGTGGTGAACGACCATTTGCAAACGACTGTGGATAATATTTATGCGGCGGGGGATGTGATTGATAAAACGCAGCCTAAGCTAACGCCGACAGCGATTTTTGAGTCGAAGTATTTGATGCATTTGTTTGCGGGTGATACGACGAAACCGATTGATTATCCGGTTATTCCGTCAGTAGTCTTCACGTCACCACGAATTGCGAAAGTCGGTTTGCAAGCGGATCAAATTACGAAGCCAGATAAGTATCAGATTGAAACGCATGATGTCTTAAAGAACTGGTACCGTAATGTCATGAATGAGCAATTTGGTGAGAACGAGCTGATTTTTGATGACCAACATCATTTGGTTGGGGCAACGGAAATGAGTGACTACGCTGAGCAAGTTATCGGCACACTGTTGCCGGCGGTTGAGCTTGGTTTGGATGCTGAACAAGTTGAACGCATGATTCATATTTTCCCATCATTGGAGTCAATCACTTGGGAGCAAATCTGAAAAAAGACCGGTTGACATGACCTATATGACCCCGTATAGTAGACAAAGTTGAAAATTTTGAATAGTTCTTTTAACTGTCAGCCGAGAGCTGGCCAAAGAGCGCGTCACTAAGGATAACTGTAGACTTTAACGGGCCGCTCTGTACATTTTTTGTTACGGAGTGGCCTTTTCGTTTAATAAAACGGTTAACCAAGGTGCAAGGAGGGGAATATGGAAAAGCAGTTCGGTCGTGTTGAAGTGATTTCAGCCGACAAGCGTACAATGTCAAATTGGGATATGTTTGCCACATGGGTGGGAGCAAATGCCAATAACGGAACGTGGTACATCGGTGGTGTGATTGCCGCCGCAGGTATGTACACAGCTTCAACGACATTGATTATTTCTGGTTTGATCTCATATGCCTTGTTGGCATTGGCATCATTCATGGGTTACAAGACGGGATTGCCAATGATGGCATTAACGCGTGCGTCATTTGGTTTGCGTGGTTCATTTATTCCATCAATCATTAACATTGTGCAATTTATTGGTTGGGCCGCCGCAAACACATTTATCGCCGCAATTTCGATTTCGGTTATCTTCAAGGACTTGTTCGGTTGGCAAGCCTACACAGCCGGTGGTAAGGCTGGTTTGGTTATCGGAATCATCATCATGTCATTGTTGCACTTGGCATCAATCTCATTGGGTGAGCGTTCAGTTCGTATGATTGAGCGTATCGGAATCGTGTTGGTTTTCATCTTCGTGCTATGGGAATCAATCGTGGTGTTCCAACACGTTTCATTGGCTGACATCTTCGCTTGGAACCCACCAGCAAAGGTACGTATCTCATCAGGTGCGGCCATTGATATCTTGGCTGCCTTCAACTTGGCCTGGGTAACGGCTTCATCAGACTTCTCACGTTTCACGAAGCGTAAGTCAGGTGCAACTGGTTGGTCATTCTTGGGTGCGAATATCGGATTGTTCTGGTTCGCCTTCATCGGTTTGACGGCCACGATTGCTACGGCGTTGATGAACAACGCGTTTGATCCAAACGACTCAGACCCATCAACGATTGCATCAAAGTTGGGCTTGGGAATCATCGCTTTGTTGGTTATCGTGATTACGTCAACAACGGCCAACGCGGTTAACTTGATGGCCGCCGGATCTGCTTTGACAAACATGTGGCACAAGGTAAAGCTAACGCCAGCCTTGTGGATCGTAACGATTGCTGCAACACTTGTGTCATTCATTCCATTGTGGTTCGCCACATTCTTGGATGCCTTCATCTTGTTCTTGGACTACATCGGTATGTTCTTGGGACCAGAAATCGCCGTCTTCTTGGTTGATTTCTTCTTCATCCGTAAGGGACAATATGCACTTGACCAATTCACGAAGGTGGATGGTAAGTACTGGTACAACGGTGGTTTGAACTGGATTGCGATTGCCTCATGGGCAGTTGGAATTGCATTGTACTTCGGTTTGAAGTCAGTGAACATCATTAGCCAAACGATTGGTGTAACTTTCGTGGCGATGGCATTGACGGGATTGATTTACTACGTTGCAACGAAGCTAATTAAGAAGTAAAACAGTAAGCACTGGAACTCGATTTGAGTTCTGGTGCTTTTTGATTTGCACTAGTAACGCCCCATAAACATAAAATGTTAATTTAAAACTAACTTCATATCACGTATAATAGAACTAATGCAAAACAAGAGGAGGCTTTTATGGCGAATTATTTGATTATTACGGAAAAGCCATCAGCGGCGCAGAACTTCGTGAAAGCGTTGGGCGGTAAAGTTGGTAGCTTTGAAGGCAATAACTTCAACATCACAAACCTACGTGGTCACGTGATGACGCTCAAGGAGCCGGAAGAAATGGTGGCGCCGGATTTGCAGAAGGCCTACAAGTCATGGACGTTAAAGTACATGCCATGGAACTTGGCCGATTTTAAGTGGCAACGAACTTATATTCGTAGCCGTAATCTGCGCACCGGTAAGTCTGAATCCTCAAAGAAATTACTAGATGAATTAAAAGCCGAAAGTAAGAAGGGCTACGATGCGTTGGTCATCGCGACCGATACGGATCCGTCTGGTGAAGGCGATTTGTTGGCATGGGAAGCGATTGATGCAATTGGCTGGAAAGGCCAAGTATTGCGCGCTAATTTCATGGATGAATCACCGAAGAGTGTCAAGGCGGCCATGCGTGATTTGACTGATGTCACGGACAAAAATCAACACGGTGCTTATCTGAAGGGTGAGAGCCGTAATCGTTGGGACTTTGCGTCAATGCAATTAACTCGTATTGCAACGACTTCAGCGAAGAAGGCGGGCTACAAGGTGGTGGCACGCGAAGGACGTTTGAAATCAGTCATTGTTTGGAAGATTTATGAGCAACTTGAAGCGATTAAAAACTATGTCCGCACGCCTTACTATGAAGTGAAGTTTAAGGACCCGGCCGGTCACGTGTTTGGTCGCGTGACAAAAGATGGCGATGTGATTCCATGGCGCTTTGCGACCAAGGATGAAGGTCAGGCTGACATGGCGCAATATCACAGCAGTGCAGTTGTGAATGAAAAGCACCAGACGCGCACGCAAGCACCGGGGCGATTGCTTGATTTGGCTGGTTTGGCGGCTGTGTTGGCGCCACGCGGTTATGCGTCAAAAGAAGTCTTGGCAACGTATCAAAAGATGTATGAGGCACAGGTTGTGTCATACCCACGTACGGAAGACAAGACAGTGACGCCAGAACAATTTAATGAGTTGTTGCCATTGGTTGATCGCATCGCGGATTTGGTTGGTGTGGATAAGAGCTTGTTAACGCATCGTCAACCGCGACCAACTCACGTTAAGGCGCAAGGTGCCCACGGTGCGAACCGTCCGGGTACCAACGTGCCAGCTGATGTGCAGAGCCTAAAGAAGTATGGCGACAGCGCCATGGCGATTTACGAAGTGTTGGCGAAGAACTATCTGGCGATGTTGGCTGAAGATTACGTGTATGACCACGTCACAGCTGAATTGCAGGATTACCCCAACTTCAAGACGGCGTTCAATCTACCTATTAAGTTGAATTTTAAGTTGGTCTACGATTCATATGCGGCAACCCGTGTCGATGACGATGATGAGGATGGCCAGGCAGGTGCGCTTGGCCCAATGGCCGACCCTTATCTGCATGAGGGTGCGAACAAGAAACCACAACACCCATCAACAAAGTGGATTATGGCTTATTTGGAAAAGCATAATGTTGGAACCGGTGCGACGCGTGTCTCAACCTTGTCTGAAATGGGCAAGGGCCAAAAGGCGATGCTACGTGAGGCGAAGGGAAAGCTAACATTGACGGAAACCGGTAACGTCTCAGCAGTAATGGTAAAGGGTACGTGGATTGCCTCGCCAAAAATCACCAAGCGCTTGTTTGAAATAATGGATGAAGTCGGTGAGTTTAAGATGACGGTGCCGAAGTTGCTTGAATCCGTGACCCAAGTGGTTGAACACGATATGCCAATCATGGTCGCAAATGCTGAAGCACTGCAGGCAACGCTGGGGGCACCCAAGCCTAAGCCGGTTCGTAAGGTGAGCGAGAAGACGACTGGGACATTTAAGGGTGAAGAGATTACCTTTGCTAAGGAATGGAGTGGCCACAAATTTACCGACGAAGAGATTACTAAGCTGTTGGCAGGCGAAGAAATTAGTTTCCCAGCCAAGTCAAAGCGTGGGAAAGATTACACTGCGGTTGGCAAAATGGCCAAGCAAACCTTTAAAGGTAGCACTTTCTACGGCTTTAAATTAAATCCAAAAGATAGGAAATAAGTGTTATACTCGATTAACAGTTCACAACATTAATTTTTTCCAGGGAGAGAAAGAAATGCTAATCAAGCAAGTGTTAATTGAAAATGCAGCTGAGCCAAAGGATGTGCGTATCGTTGATGGCGAGTTTGCAGAAATTGCAGATAACTTGGCACCCGAGGCGGGTGAACAAGTTATCGACGCTACTAATAAGTTGATGATTCCACCATTCGTGGATCCTCACGTTCACTTGGACTCAACGATGACGGCTGGTGATCCAGAATGGAACGAAACGGGAACGTTGTTTGACGGTATCCGTATTTGGTCAGAGCGCAAGAAGACGTTGTCACATGAAGATGTGAAGCAACGTGCCATTCAAGCGTTGAAGATTCAAGCTGCTCACGGTTTGCAGTTCGTTCGTTCACACGTGGATATTACGGACCCTGATTTGGTTGCTTTGAAGGCACTGATTGAGTTGCGTGAAGAAGTTAAGCCTTGGATGACGCTCCAATTAGTCGCCTTTCCACAAGAGGGAATCTTGTCATTCCCAGGTGGTAAGGAATTGATGATCAAGGCCGCCGAACTTGGTGTTGATGCGATTGGTGCAATTCCGCACTTTGAGTTCACACGTGAGTACTCAGTTGAGTCATTGCACTTCGCTTTTGAAGTCGCTCAAAAGTACAACTTGTTGATTGATGCCCACACGGATGAAATCGATGACCCAGCTTCACGTGGTTTGGAGACGATGGCAACGTTGGCCCTTGAAACCGGTTTGAAGGAAAAGGTTACCGCTTCACACACGACGGCGATGGGGTCATACAATGATGCCTACGTTTACAAGTTGATGCGTTTGCTAAAGATGTCAGACATTAACTTTGTGGCCAACCCATTGATTAACATGTACTTGGGTGGTCGTTTTGATACGTATCCAAAGCGCCGTGGTTTGACACGTGTGAAGGAATTGGACGCTGAAGGTATCAATGTGGCGTTCGGTGAAGATGACATCAAGGATCCATGGTACCCAATGGGAAATGGAAACATGGTTGATGCCTTGCACATGGGCTTGCACGCGACGCAAATTATGGGCTATTCAGAAATCATGAATTCATACCGTTTCATTACGAAGAACGGTGCCCGTACGATGCACGTACAAGATTCATACGGCATTGAAGTTGGCAAGCCAGCTAACTTCTTGATTTTCAACGCTACGAACTGGTTCGACGCGTTGAATGAACGTGCTGAAATGTTGTATTCAATTCACAACGGTGAAGTCTTGGTTGAGACGAAGCCATCGGAAGCAACGATTAATTTGCCAGAATAATAGGGAAAGCGAGTGAACTTGTTTCACTCGCTTTTTTGTGCAGTTGCGTATAATTAGTAAGAATGAAAACGAAAGGGGTGTGGGTTATGGCACGTTTTCCAGAAGAACAAACGGAAATGTATTTCTGGCGACATAAGTTACCGGAACAAATTTATGAGAAAAATAGTTTTGCGAATTTGATGGCGCACACCCCGGAATCAGAGATGAAAGCGTTCGCCCACGAGATATTCGAGAAGTTGCCACCTGAGTTACAAAACCAGCAAGATTATGATCAATGGCTGTTAGCATTACTTGAAATGTTGCAACAACCGCATGATGTGCCGGCGGTGATGCAACAATTGATTGCGGGGATGTTGGCTGATGAGACATTGACGGCGGGGAAACATGATGTTTGGCAGAATATTGCGGATACGCCAACGCCGATTCAAATTGTGACGGGTCGCGCTGGCTCGGGTAAGTCATACATGATGGCGCGGTTGATTCGTTTGGCGCAACAAGGGGATGTGAACACTATCTTGATTACCCCAACGCACGCTGCGGCAACGAATGCACGTGGTTTGGTCGAGCGGGCAATCGGTGATTTGTTGGACGAACATGAGCCAGAATATCTGTTGAAGCCGGTTGACCATGTCACGATTGCCACGGCAACCAGTTTTACATACCGTAACCACGAGGCGATGACTGAAATCGCACGCTTGGGGCATTTCTTTGATGACCCAGAACGGGCGGCTCGTTACCCAACATACGATTTGATGATTGTGGATGAGGCGTTTGCATCAAATGTCAGGGCGCTGATTGATGCCATTTTGTATGGGTTAGCGACTGGCTCGCAAATCTTGTTGGTGGGTGACCCAAATCAGTTGCCATCTGTTGAGAATGACCCAGTTCCAATGCTGAATGCCTTGGTGCTGGCAGGTCTGGCTAATCGCACACCGGTTTTGCAACAAATCAAGCGTGCGAATTCGCCGATTATTGCGACGGTCGCCAATGCCATTCTGGATGGTGATTCAAGTACGATTGTTGCACCGGACGAATTGATGCCAGCCGAGGTGTTGCCGGATGTCTTTTTGGAGCGCCCATATACTTTCGTACCGATGAGTGAAACTGCGCTATTGCAAGTGGTTGAGACGGTGAAGCGCGCGTTGATAGCGGAACCGGATCAAGAAACGGTTGTCCTAGTGCCAACAAATGAATTGCGTCGTTTGATTAATGCAGCGGTGCAAAATGCTTTGGTGGAGACACCGGTATTACGCACGGAAGTCGGGTTGTGGGTGCGCGATGATTTGACGTTGTACCCAGGTGACCGTGTGCAGGTGATGCAAACGGTTTATGTCACGAACCAAGCGAGTGGTGCGCATGAAAAAGTACGTATGCGTGGTGGCGACCGGATTACGGTCGTTGATGTGATGCCGGGTTATGACATGGTGTTGGTTCAGACGGTTGATACGGCTGATCCGATTTTGGTGGATTTGAACGAAACCAGTCAGACCGGGTTTAATCCATTTTCGTATGGGCCTAAGTTAGTCAGCGTCCGTGAAAACTTAGACTTAGGGTATGCAACAACGATTCATAAAATTCAAGGCTTTACGCTCGACAATGTGATTGTTGTCTTGCCGATGATTTCAAAATTCATTACGACGAATTTGATTTATTCAGCTGTCACGCGCGCCGCAAATCACTTGGCAATTGTGGCGTTTGCGAATGAATTACAGCAAACGTTGGATAATCATGTTGGCCATGACCGGCAAGCAATGCGCCGTGTTCAACAATTAATAACAGAAACATCCCAGGCACAATTATCATAGTTAAATAACAACATTCATTGAAAGGGCGTGTTCATCATAGAAAACACGCCCTTTCTTCAGGTAATGCGAATTGTATATCCGGAACATCGGAGCGTACCGTATTTGCACCGCTTTTTTTAAGTAAGAGTGAAGTATTCCGTATTTACGTTGTATAATATACGGTATAAAGGACTGTGGACGGCTGTGATAAAAAAATAGCTATCCGCGTGTAAGTGGTTTAAAAGATGTGAAGTTTTTTAGAATAGTCGCCAGATTTTGTAGACGTTCTGTGAAAAACACCCAATAATCGCTTTTCTTTTGTTATTGTGTTAGGTGTACAAATAAAGAATTGATTTTGTAAAAACTATTAAGACGGGGAATAAGAATATGAAACTTTTGATGGTCGAGGATAACACGTCCGTTTCAGAAATGATGGGCATGTTCTTTAAGAAGGAAAACTGGGACGCTCACTACGCTTACGATGGTAACGATGCAGTGACGATGTTCAACGAAGACCCAGAGTCATGGGACATGGTTATCTTGGATTTGAACTTGCCTGGTTTGGGCGGTATGCAAGTTGCAGTTAAGATTCGTGAAGTATCAAAGTATGTGCCAATCATTATGTTGACGGCACGTGATTCAGAATCAGACCAAGTGCTTGGTTTGGAAATGGGAGCTGACGACTACGTAACGAAGCCATTCAGCCCAATCACTTTGATTGCACGTATCAAGGCTTTGCACCGTCGTTCAGAGACTGCAGGTCAACCAACGTCTTCAGAACCAGCTGTTCACGAAGACTTTGACGTACAAACGCGTACGTTCAAGTTGAACTCAAACACGCGTGAAGCTTACTTGAACGGTCACTTGATTCAAGATTTGACGCCAAAGGAATTCGACTTGTTGCGTGTCTTGGCTAAGAAGCAACGTCAAGTGTTCTCACGTGAGCAATTGTTGCAATTGGTATGGGACTACGAGTACTTTGGTGACGAGCGTACGGTTGATGCGCACGTTAAGAAGTTGCGTCAAAAGATCGAAAAGGTTGGTCCTCAAGTTATCCAAACCGTTTGGGGTGTTGGATACAAGTTCGACGATTCAAACGTTGCAGCTGATGAAGAGGCAGAAGCTTCTGCTAAGGCCTAAGCTAGTTTGAAGAGAATATAAGAGAGATTAACGAAAGATCACCACGTCATCCCGGCGTGGTTTTTTGGTAAAACAACATGAAAATGATGTACCAGCAAATGTTGGCCTTCTTTACGGTCATCATGGCTACTCTGGTAATTGTCGGCATTTTGTTTACGCAGTTTACGACGAAGATGATTGAGGATAATACCTATCATCAATTGAATCGTTATGCGGTTGCCGTAGCTGAAGAGGCAATGCGCTTCAAGGCTGACGACGGTTCCTTTGCTTACTTCGATACGAAGGGCTTGGAAACAGATGCGTCATTGCTAGAACAACAAAATATTAGTTTTACGCTTTACAACGATGACCGTAAGTTGGTTTATCCTGAGACGCAAGCCAAGGAAACCGCTAACGTTACCGATGCAGAGTGGGCACAATTGAAGCAACACAAGATCATTCAAAAGCGTGGGGCCAAGCAAGCCAATCTAGCTGATAATTCAGCTGCGAACACGATGGACGTGATGAAACCGTTCTTCGACAATCAGAATAAGCTGATTGCGGTGGTGGTTACCCGTGCGAATGTCTCGACTGTGGCAGATAATATGGACATGCTCCGTAAGAACTTGCTGATTGCCTTCTTGGTATCAGTTGTCGTCGCGGTTATGTTGAGTTTCATCTTGTCACAATTGATTGTTAACCGTTTGCGTTTGATTCAATTGGTAACGCGTCGTGTTGCGGGTGGTGATTATACTGCTGCCGTTAACATGCATCGTCACGATGAAATCGGCGCCTTAGCTGAAGACGTTAACGTCATGACCAAGTCATTGGCTGAACAAGAGCGTGAAATTGAAGAGCAAGAAGAGCGTCGTAAGGAATTCATGGCTAACGCGTCTCACGAGATGCGTACGCCGTTGACGACTATTTCAGGTATCGTCGAAGGATTGCAATACGGGGTTATTCCAGAAGATGAAAAGATGCACTCATATGACTTGATTAAGGCCGAAGCCGACCGTTTGACGCGTTTGGTTAAGGACAACTTGGACTATGAGCGTTTGCGTCAGAACAAGGTTGTCTTGAAGAAGAAGGAATTTGATTCAGTACCGGTTATTTCAAACTTGATTGACCAGTTGTCTGGTAAGTCTGATTTGGCTGGGGATGAAATCAAGCTGCACGCCAAGACGGCAGTTCCAGTATTCGCTGACCAAGACCGCTTTATTCAAATCATCTTTAATATTGTGAACAACGCCATCCAGTTTACTGAGAATGGATTGATTACAATTGATGCTTGGCGCGAAGCTGGTGAGGCGCACTTCAAGATTTCTGATACAGGTATCGGCATGACCGAAGACCAGGTCAACAAGATTTGGGAGCTTTACTACAAGGCTGATCCTTCACGTACGAAGAAGGGTGAGTCAGGTTTGGGAATGGCGATTATTCGTCAATTGATTGAAGTGCATGATGGTCAAATTTCGGTTGAATCACAACCGGGTGTCGGCACATCATTCCACGTCATCATTCCAGATGAGCAAAAGAAAACCGACTAATCTTCATAATTAAGTCTAAAAGTCTCCGGTAACGGGGACTTTTTTGTTGTACTTCAAATTCGTTGTCTTATAATTTGTTAGGTTGATAGCGAGACGGACGGGAAGTCCCGAAAAGACTGCATCCCAGCTATAGTTTGGATGGTAGCGGTTACATTCTTTTTGAAAACGTTTTAAAAAAGTTAGTAAAAAGTGTTGTGTAAACGTTTTCATTATGTTATTCTAAATCTCGTTGATAAATGAACTAAAAATATTTAAGATTGTGAAGGAAATTTTGCTATGTCTATTTTGATTGCACTTATTCCTGCGTTGGCCTGGGGGTCAACGGGACTTGTTACGACTAAGATGGGTGGTACTGCCGCACAAGGAACGTTGGGAATGACGTTTGGTGCCTTCGTCTTTGGAATGTTGACGTTGGGATTGTTTGTTGTCCCACAAGCTGGTATGGAATTTGCCTTTAACCCACGTATCTGGATCGTCGGATTCGTTTCAGGTTTGTTCTGGGCGGTTGGAACGGCCGGCCAATTCGTTGGTTTCAAGAAGTTGGGTGTTTCAGTTGGTAACCCACTTTCAACGGCTGGACAAATTGTTTCAAACGCTTTGATGGCTGCGGCTGTCTTGGGTGAGTGGACGACTGGTCGCATGTGGACGTTTGGTTTGTTGGCCATCGCTGCTGTTGTGATTGGTGCCATCTTCACGGCTTTGCCAGATTCAAAGGCACCAGCCGAAGTTAACCCACAACACGACTTCAAGGGTGGTTTGGTTGCCGTTTTGATTTCAACGATTGGTTACATGATGTACTTCGTGTTCCCTAACTTGTTGAACAAGATTGGTTACATCTCAAACGCAGTTCACAACCGTCACGACGGTTTGGACTACATGACGGCCATCGTTGGACCACAATCAATTGGTCAAGTATTGGGTGCCTTCATCATTGTTATCTTCTTTATGAAGGAAGGTAAGACGATGTTCCAAAAGGGAACTTGGATGAACATCGTGACTGGTTTGGTTTGGGCTTTGGGTAACGTCTTCATGTTTATCTCAACGGCTAACCCTAACATCGGTCAAGCAACGGCTTCAACTTTGTCACAAACGGGTATCATCGTTGGTACGTTCGGTGCCATCTACCTATTGGGTGAGAAGAAGTCAAAGCGTCAAATGGTCTTCGTTGTTATCGGAGCTATCTTGGTTGTCATCGGTGCAATCATGATTGCCAAGTTGAAGACTTTGTAATAAGAAATTAAGCGTAACAGAACCCGTCGGACATAGCGTTCGACGGGTTCTTTTTTCGCAATTTTGTCCGGTTTCTACCATATCTAGCAGGTATGCTTAGAGCAAACATGTATTCGGGGGAATAAAACATGGAAGCTAATGATTATTTGGCAATTGATATTGGGGGTACGCGCATCAAGTATGCCGTACTAGATCATGCAGGAAACTTGATTGAAAAAGACGATGTGGCAACACCAAATGAAAGTTTGGCTGAGTTTGTCGCCGCGGTTCACGCGATTGTTGATTTGTATCGTTACCGTATTAAGGGTGTCGCGATTAGTGCGCCAGGTAAGGTGGAACATACGGATGAGACTATTTATGCAGGTGGTGCTTTGCCATTCCTAGATAAGGTGAACTTGGTTGATGAACTGAATCTTGATATGCCGGTAGCAGTTGAAAATGATGGTAAGGCGGCTGCGCTTGCTGAGCTGTGGTTGGGTAACTTGAATGGTATCGATAACGGGGCAGCAGTTGTTTTGGGGACTGGTGTTGGTGGTGGTTTGATTTTGAACGGCCGTTTGCATACGGGTACGCACTTCCAAGCTGGTGAATTAAGCTTTATGCATCGTGGGGAAGCACGCTTTGACACTGATTCATATGGTGTCGTCGGATCTGCCGTGCAAATGGTTTCAACGATTGCGACAATCTATAATTTGCCAGACAAAAAGGATGGTCGTGCCGTATTCGAGTTGATCAACAAGCACGACGGTCCAGCATGGGATGTCTTTAAGCGTTACACAGATGACATTGCGTTGATGTTGCTTAACATCCAAGCTGTCGTTGACTTGGAGCGCTTTGTAATTGGTGGTGGTATTACAGCACAACCAATCGTGGTCCAAACGATTCGTGAATCATACGAAGAATTGGTAGCGCGCCGCCCACAAGTTCGTGACGGCTTCACGACCCCAGAAATTCTACCAGCACGCTTTGGTAATGATGCTAACTTGTTTGGTGCGTTGTACCATTTGTTGATGCGCGTTAATCATGAGGATTAATGCCAGTTGGTATAGACCTTGGATTGAAAATAACTCGGAATGTCGGTGTTCAGTATGATAAAATATTCACGAGATAAGTTTTTGAGACTGTGAGCCGACATCATGAAAAGGACAACAGTAAAATGACGATTACAGTAAATGATTTGGGCACAATGCCTAACGGTGAAGTTGTAAAGCAAGTGGTTATTGAAAACGCTAACGGCCACAAGCTTGGTTTGGTTTCTTGGGGAGCCTCATGGCAATTCTTGCAAACGAAGGCTGGTGATGAACTAGTTTTGGCTTACAAGGATGCACAAGGTTACTGGGACCACGCTTACTTCTTGGGTAACGCAATTGGCCGTGTGGCTGGCCGTATCGATGGCGCATCATTCGAGTTGAACGGTAAGACGGTTAACTTGAAGGCTAACGAAGGTAAGAACGCCTTGCACGGTGGTGAAGACAACTTTGCAACGCGTAACTGGGACTTCACGGTTGATGAGGCTGCTGGTTCAGTTACGTTTACGACAACGATGACGGAAGCTGATGACAACTTCCCAGGCACAATGCCAACGTCATTGACGTACACGTTTACGGACAACGATGAGGTACGTTTGGACTTCTCAGCTGAGTCTGACGAAGACACGTTGTACAACCCAACAAGCCACGCATACTTCAACCCAGCCGGGATTGATACAGATGCACGTGAGTTGACGTTGCAATTGAAGTCACCACGCCACCTGGAATTCCGTGAGGATCAAATTCCTACGGGTAAGTTGTTGGAGACGGCTGGTACGCCATTCGACTTCCAAACACCAGCCAAGATTGGTGACAAGATTGCTGAGATGAACGGTGCATACGATGCTAAGTTTGACGATGCCTTTGAGTTGGTTTACCCAGCTGGTACGCCATCAGCAATTGTGACGGACGAGAAGTCAGGACGTTCAATCGAAATGACGACTGACCGTAATGCGGTTGTCTTCTTCATCACGAACCCAGCCGTGGCTGACCACGAAGGTGATTTGGAATGGTTCGAAGCTAACCCATACAATGCGGTTGCTTTGGAAGCGCAAACGTTGTCAGACGCTATTCACCACCCAGAGTTTGGTGACATTGTCTTGCCAGCTGGCGAGAAGCGTTCATACACAACGACATACGCATTTAAGAATTTGTAATCCAAATAACGGGCATTCGTTTGACGGGTGCCCGTTATTTTTTTACGTCTAACGATTATTTGGGGAATCGTTCAAAAACAAACAGGCAACATTGCCGAAACCGCTTTCAAGATTTTTTCGGAAGTGGTATAATTGGTCTATACCAAAAGTTATTAATGGGGAATGAGGTAATTTACAATGACGACATTGAAGTTTGATACATCAAAGCTAGCCCAATTCGTTGGGGAACAAGAGTTGGCCATGATGCAACCAATGGTTACGGTTGCGGATGAAATGCTACACAAGGGAACTGGGGCTGGATCAGCCTACACTGACTGGCTTCACTTACCAACTGAATACGACAAGGAAGAATTTGCGCGTATTCAAGCAGCAGCAAAGAAAATCCAATCAGACTCAAAGGTTTTGGTTGTTATTGGAATCGGGGGTTCATACTTGGGTGCCCGTGCGGCAATTGATTTCTTGAACGAATACTTCAACAACTATTTGCCAGACGAGCAACGTGACTTCCCACAAGTTTTGTTTGCCGGAAACTCAATTGCACCAGCTTACTTGAACAGCTTGATTAAGGTTATCGGTGACCGTGACTTCTCAGTTAACGTGATTTCAAAGTCAGGTACGACGACGGAGCCAGCGATTGCCTTCCGTGTGTTCAAGCAAATGTTGGAAGAGAAGTATGGCGTTGAAGGTGCTCGCGAACGCATCTACGCAACGACTGACGCAAAGCGTGGTGCTTTGAAGACGTTGGCTGACACAGAAGGATACGAAGAGTTCGTTGTGCCAGATGGTGTTGGTGGACGATTCTCAGTTTTGACGGCTGTTGGTTTGTTGCCAATTGCAACTGCTGGTGGTGACATCGAGCAATTGATGGCTGGAGCGGCTGCAGGTGAGGCTGAATACGCTGATGCCGATTTGGCAAAGAACCCAGCTTACCAATACGCGGCGTACCGTAACATCTTGTACCGTAAGGGTTATACGACAGAATTGTTGATTAACTACGATCCAACGTTGGTACAATTTGGTGAATGGTGGAAGCAATTGCAAGGTGAGTCAGAAGGTAAGGATGGCAAGGGAATCTTCCCAGCTACTGGAAACTTCTCAACGGACTTGCACAGTTTCGGACAATACATCCAAGACGGTCGTCGCAATTTGTTTGAGACGTTGTTCCGCGTGACTGAGCCAGTAACGGACGTTGTGATTCCAGAAATGGACGCTGACGACGGTTTGGGTTACTTGCAAGGTGAGAAGATGAGCTACGTTAACCGTACGGCTTCAGAAGGAACGTTGTTGGCCCACGTTGACGGTGGTGTGCCTAACATGATCGTTGAGTTGGACAAGCAAAACGAATTTGCTTTGGGACAAGCCATCTACTTCTTTGAGGTAGCTGTTGCGATTGCTGGTTACTTGAACGGTATCAACCCATTCGACCAACCAGGTGTTGAAGCATACAAGCGCAACATGTTTGGTTTGTTGGGCAAGCCAGGATACGAAGAGTTGACGGCTGAATTGAAGGCTCGTTTGTAAGATATAGAAGGTTATAACGAAGAACTGCTTTGGCGGTTCTTCGTTTTTTATTTTGGCGGACACTGACTACAAACTAACTTTTTTCCGAACAAAAAAGCACGCAATACTAGTTTTTAGACAAAAACTCTGCTAATATAATTCAGAAAGACATAAATCTAGGAGAATTCAATCATGGCAACTATTGGTATGAATGACTTGAAGACTGGTTTGACGATCGAGTACAACCAATCGATCTGGCGTGTGTTGGAGTTCCAACACGTTAAGCCTGGTAAGGGAGCAGCCTTTGTGCGTTCAAAGTTGAAGAACTTGCGTACGGGTGCTGTTAACGAAATCACTTTCCGTCCTGGTGACAAGTTTGAAACTGCAAACATCGAGACGACTGAAATGCAATACTTGTATGCTGAAGGTGACCAACACGTCTTCATGGATAACGAAACTTACGAACAAGTTTCAATTCCTGATGACAAGATCCAAGACGCTTTGAAGTTCTTGTTGGAAAACATGAACGTTAAGATCACTACTTACGAGGGTGAAATCTTGGACGTTGAATTGCCAAAGACTGTTGAGTTGACTGTTAAGGAAACGCAACCAGGTATCAAGGGTGCTACTGCTAACGGTGGTGGTAAGCCTGCAACGATGGAAACTGGATTGGTTATCACTGTTCCTGACTTCATCAACGAAGGTGACAAGTTGGTTGTTAACACTGACAACGGTGGATCATACACGTCACGTGCCTAGTTTTTACAAGTAAAATCAGGTATAATAAATATACTGTTGAAAGCGCCGACCGGCAGCCGGCCGGCGCTTTCATTTTGAAGGAGGAAAGTTCCATGGCAGAAGAAACCATTGTATTGACGCACCCAAGCGATATTTCAGGCGAGACGCGTGTTAACGTTCGCGTTCTTGAAATCATTGCTGGGCTTGCAGCACAAGAAGTTGAGGGTGTTGCTCGCTTGCGTGGTTCATTTTCAGAGCGTGCTCAAGAAGCATTCGGTCGCCGTGTTCACGGTAAGGGTGTTGAATTGAAGCAAGGCGAAGATGGATTGGAAGTAGACGTTTACGTTTACTTGAACTACGGTGTTAGCGTACCTAGGGTTGCCCACGCAATCCAAGAACGTGTTACGACACAAGTTGCTGCAATGACTGAATTGCAAGTGACGAAGGTAAACGTGCACATCCAAGGTGTTGTTTCAACGAAGCCAACGTTGACTGTTGATCCAAACAACTTGTTTGGTGATGACAACGAGACGGAAGGAACTGAAGCATAATGGCAACATTGAACCGACACCAATTGCGACAAGCCGCATTTCAATCTGTATTCGGATTGGCAATGAATCCTGATGCAGAAGTCGAGGCAGTTCTCCAACAAGTACTTGATGGTGATCCAGAAATTACTTGGGAAGATGAATTGCCAACGGACTTGTTGGATATGGTTAATGGCATCATTGACCACCAAGATGAGTTCGATTTGACGATTTCAGAACACTTGGCTGATGGTTGGACGCTTGATCGTCTAAACTTGGCCGACATCGTATTGATGCGTTTGGCATTGTATGAAGTAAAGTACACTGAAACGCCAGCCAAGATTGCCGTTAACGAAGCCCTACAATTGGCTCACGACTTTACGAATGATTCATCACGAAAGTTTATTAACGGAATTTTGAACAAAGCCTTGACTCTTGGAGAATAAGGCTATATACTATTTAACTGTTAGAGAAATAAAGTAACAGCGACCCCGTTGTTCACCTTGATGAGTTTACCTCATCGGGTAAATCACTCATTATTGATTGATGAATGGCGGGTTATCGTGTGTCGCGATAATCCGCTTTTACTTTATTTCAAGTTTTTTCGGAGGTAAGGACCATAGCAAACGCGCGCCAACCACAACAACAACAAGATTTAATTAATGATCGCATTCGAGCTCGTGAAGTTCGCTTGATCACCGACGACGGTGACCAAGGAATTATGCCTAAGGCGGAAGCGCAAGCAATCGCCGACGAGCAAGAGTTGGATTTGGTATTGGTTCAAGCTAATGCCAAGCCACCAGTTGCTAAGATTATGGATTACGGAAAGTTCCGTTTCGATAGTCAAAAGAAGCAACGCGAACAACGTAAGAACCAAAAAATCGTCAGCATCAAGGAAGTTCGCTTGAGCCCAACGATTGATGACAACGACTTTAACACCAAGAAGAAGAACGCTGTTAAGTTCTTGGAGAAGGGTAACAAGGTCAAGGTTTCAATCCGTTTCCGCGGTCGTGCTATCACGCACAAGGAAATCGGGCGTGAAGTGATGGACCGATTTGCAACTGATCTAGAGGAGATTGCAAAAGTTGAATCTAGAGCAAAGATGGAAGGGCGCAGCATGTTTATGGTGCTTGCACCCAAGGAAACTAAGTAATTAAACCAAGTTTGGAGGACATATCAATGCCTAAGTTTAAGACACACCGCGCTTCAGCAAAGCGTTTCAAGAAGACTGCTAACGGTGGTTTGAAGTCAGGTAACGCCTTTACGTCACACCGTTTCCACGGTAAGACTAAGAAGCAACGCCGTCAACTACGTGGAACTTCAATGATGAACAACACGACGTTGAAGACTTACGTTCACATGTTGAGCCGTTAATTTGAAGTTTTAACTTTAAATTATTTATCGGTTCTGAATTAGAAATTTATAGAAATTACTGGAGGAAATACCCATGCGAGTTAAGGGTGGTACTGTTACGCGCGCACGTCGCAAGAAGATGATCAAGTTGGCCAAGGGTTACCGTGGTCAACGTCACATCAACTACAAGGTTGCTAAGCAACAAGTTTGGAAGTCATGGTTCTATGCATTCCGTGACCGTAAGCAAACGAAGCGCAACTTCCGTAAGTTGTGGATTGCACGTATTAACGCTGCAGCACGTATGAACGGTTTGTCATACTCACGTTTCATGAACGGTTTGTCATTGATGGGTTCAACTTTGAACCGTAAGATGTTGGCAGACTTGGCTGTTTCTGACTTCGAAGCTTTCTCAGCTTTGGCAGACGCAGCTAAGAAGGCTTTGGCAGACAACGGTCAAGTTGTTCGCGAAGCTTCAGCAGCTACTTCAGAAAAGGGTGTTAAGATTAACGCCGCTGCTCCTAAGGCTGCTAAGAAGGTTGTTTCATCAGAAAAGCCTTCAGACAAGAACACTGTTGCTGAAATCAAGGCTTACTTGTCAGCTAACGGTATCGACTTCCCAGCTTCTGCAAAGAAGGCTGAGTTGTTGGCATTGGTTTAATGCTTAGTAAAACGCACTTTGAACTTTAGGGTTCAAGGTGCGTTTTTTCGTTTACATGGATGAATCAAGATTTGGACATGTGAATGTGATACGATAATGGCGATTAAGTATAAGGGGGAATACTTTATGGGACAACCAGTTATTCTTGAAGCGGCTTATTTTGACGCCGTTTATGAGCTCTATCGTTATGCATTTCATAAGGAGCCACGTGGGGGACGTGATGCCTTAGCTGAATTCTTTAAGCAAACAACCGTTTACGGTGAATTTGATGACAATAATCAACTAACCAGTCAAGTGACACGGATTCCGTTTAACGTGCGAATGGGTCATCAACTAGTTGCCGGTAATGGCATTGGTAACGTCGCAAGTTATCCAGAGTATCGTGGTAATGGGGCTGCCTCACGCTTAATGATGCAATCATTGCAAGATGCTTATGATGCAGGCGAAGTGGTCAGTTACTTGGCGCCTTTTTCATACGGCTTTTATGGTCGCTTTGGTTACGCACAAGTATTTGATCATGCAGATATTGAATGGCAAGCCACTGATTTTCCACAAGGTAAGCGTACATCGGGAACTGTTGAACGTTTGCCGTTCGACCGCGCAATTGAGCCGATGAAGCTTGTGTACCGCGAGGCCGACGCTTTCGAACACGGGGCGGTTGCGCGTGAAGATTGGTGGTGGCGTTACTATTTCAACATGAAAACGCCTCAGACAAAGTTCGCTATATATCGAGACGCAGAAGGCGTTGCCCAGGGCTATGTAATGTACGAGTTCCACGAGATGACGTTTGTGATTCGCGAATGGGTTAATCTAACGGCAGAAGCGTTGCAAGGATTGACGCGCTTCATTGGTAGCCATGCGGGCTCGTTCGATAGGTTTATGTACGAAGCACCTACGGCAGACATAACGGCCGTACCAGTTGTTCAAATGATGACAGAGCCGAAATATGAAGCGGTTATTAAGCCATATATGCAAGCTCGCATCGTGAATTTGCCAGCGTTATTTAAAGTTTTGCAATTAGATGTGCCGGAGACGGTGGCGTTCGACGTCCAAGATGAGACCGCACCATGGAATGGTGGACGCTTTGAGTTGCGTGGGGGCAACTTAGAACGGATTGTCCAAACTAAATCCCCACAATTATCAGGTAGCATTCAGGCGTTTACACAATGGTTGATGGGCTACAAACGATTGTCTAGTCTGCTATTAACGGGTGACTTACAAACTGGTACGCCTGAAGATTTTGAACCTTTAGATGCCCTATTAGCGCGCCAACAACCCGTATTGGCTGATTACTTCTAACGCTAGAAATCCAATCGTTAATGCTGGTAGGAAGGGCAAAGGCGTCTTCGGTTGCCAGAGGCTGATCGGCAAATGGCAACCACAACTAATTGTTAGCCATAGTGGGATCTGATCAGCCGGCAGGTAGAGTGCGCCAACAAAAATAACATCCAAATCACCATTACCAAGAAATTTTTCGTGGTAATGGTGATTTATTATTAGGGCGCAAATATAGACTAAGAATGCAGCTAGTGGATGTGAGTCGTGATGTGTAACACCCAAAACAAATGCGGGTAATAATAATCTAGAATCAATCAAACAGCGCTTCAAATCTTGAACAGTTAGTGAACAAAGTGCGATAATAAAGGGCAGGTCGAATACAGACATGCGAAAACCTCCGTTGTTTTATAGTAAGAAAGAGCTTGAAAACAGCGGATTTTCCAAAAATGACACGCCCGGAATTGTTTGCAAACTGAATGCCCATATATAGGCATTTTTAATTGGTAAAAAGGGTTGCATAATCGAGAATGCAGTGTTATATTATTACTTGTGCTTTTAGTGAGCAGGGTGTTTGCGTGTTACGCGACGTGCTGAACTCGTGAACGAGAAGTACCATTCAGCTACGTTTTTAGACTGGTTATTAAATGACACGCCTGGAAATGTGGACTACACACTATATAGAAAATTGAAAGGGGACTCTTAGACATGCCTACTATTAACCAATTGGTTCGTAAGCCTCGTAAGTCAAAGAGCACGAAGTCAAAGTCACCAGCTTTGAACTTCGGTTACAACTCACAATCAAAGAAGACGACTAACGTTTCTTCACCACAAAAGCGTGGTGTTGCAACTCGTGTCGGAACGATGACTCCTAAGAAGCCTAACTCAGCTTTGCGTAAGTACGCCCGTGTGCGTCTTTCAAACTTGATCGAAGTTACGGCATACATTCCTGGAATCGGCCACAACTTGCAAGAACACTCAGTTGTTTTGATCCGTGGTGGACGTGTAAAGGACTTGCCTGGAGTTCGTTACCACATCATCCGTGGTGCTTTGGATACTGCCGGTGTTGACGGTCGTATGCAATCACGTTCAAAGTACGGCGCAAAGCGTCCTAAGAAGAAGTAATTAAGGGAGGACATTAATAATGCCACGTAAGGGTTACACTAAGCAGGCTGAAGTTCTGCCTGATCCAATTTACAACTCAAAGCTTGTTTCACGTTTGATCAACCGTTTGATGCTTGATGGAAAGCGCGGAACTGCTTCAACTATCTTGTACGAAGCTTTTGATCGTATCAAGGAAGCTACTGGTCAAGAGCCATTGGCTGTGTTCGAAGAAGCTTTGAACAACATCATGCCTGTATTGGAAGTTAAGGCTCGCCGTATCGGTGGATCTAACTACCAAGTTCCTGTCGAAGTTCGTCCAGAACGTCGTGTAACGTTGGGATTGCGCTGGTTGGTGCAATACTCACGCGCTCGCGGTGAGCACACGATGGATGAGCGTTTGGCTAAGGAAATCATGGATGCTGCCAACAACACTGGTGCATCTGTTAAGAAGCGTGAAGACACGCACAAGATGGCTGAAGCCAATCGTGCCTTCGCACACTACCGTTGGTAATAACCAATTGATGGCTACAGTCTGTGAAGACTATAGCCATTTTTTGCGAATATACGGTATAATAGTACTAACGCATTAACATTGTGTTGGATGTAATAGAATTTCAAGGAGAAATACTCATGGCTAACAAGCGTGAATACCCATTGCTACGTACTCGTAACATTGGTATCATGGCGCACATCGACGCCGGTAAGACGACGACGACTGAGCGTATTTTGTACTACACTGGTAAGATCCACAAGATTGGTGAGACTCACGACGGAGCTTCACAAATGGACTTCATGGAGCAAGAAAAGGAACGTGGAATCACGATCCAATCTGCTGCCACGACTGCCGTTTGGCGTGGATTCCACGACCAATACGACAAGGAACCATTCCGTGTTAACATCATCGACACTCCAGGACACGTGGACTTCACTATCGAAGTTGAGCGTTCATTGCGTGTTCTTGACGGAGCCGTAGCCGTTCTTGACGGTGCTGCCGGTGTTGAGCCACAAACTGAAACTGTTTGGCGTCAAGCCGAGACGTACGAAGTACCTCGTATCGTCTTTGTTAACAAGATGGACAAGATGGGTGCTGACTTCCAAATGTCAGTTGACTCATTGAAGTCACGTTTGGACGCTAACGCTAAGGCTGTTCAATGGCCAATCGGTGCCGAAGATGACTTTGAGGCCATCATCGACTTGATCGAAAAGGTTGCTTTGTACCCAATCGACGAATTGGGTGAGAAGTGGGAGAAGCGCGAAATCCCTGCTGACTATGCTGAATTGGCAGAAGAGAAGTACAACGAATTGGTTGAAGCCATCGCTGATGTTGATGACGAAATCATGGACAAGTACTTGGGCGGAGAAGAGATTTCAGAAGCTGAATTGAAGGCTGCTATCCGTCGTGCAACGATTTCATTGCAATTCTACCCAGTTCTTGCAGGTTCTGCCTACAAGGATAAGGGTGTGCAAATGATGCTTGACGCGGTTGTTGACTACTTGCCATCACCATTGGATGTTAAGCCTTATGTTGCTACGGACCCAGATACTGACGAAGAAGTTGACTTGATTGCCGACGATGACAAGCCATTTGCGGCTTTGGCATTTAAGGTTATGACGGACCCATTCGTTGGTCGTTTGACTTTCGTTCGTGTTTACACTGGTACTTTGGAGTCAGGTTCATACGTTTTGAACACGTCTAAGGGAAAGCGTGAGCGCGTTGGTCGTTTGCTACAAATGCACGCTACGAACCGTACTGAAATCGAAGAAGTGTTCTCAGGTGATATCGCTGCTTTGATCGGTTTGAAGGATACGACTACTGGTGACTCATTGACTGCTACGGATCACCCATTGATCTTGGAGTCAATGGAGTTCCCTGACCCAGTTATCCAATTGGCTATCGAGCCAAAGACGAAGGCTGACCAAGACAAGATGTCAACTGCTTTGCAAAAGTTGGCTGAAGAAGACCCATCATTCCGTGCTGAGACGAACCCAGAAACTGGTGACACGTTGATCTCAGGAATGGGTGAGTTGCACTTGGACATCATCGTTGACCGTTTGCGTCGTGAATTTAACGTTGAAGCTACTGTTGGTGCGCCACAAGTTGCTTACCGTGAAGCATTTACGCAAACTGTTCAAGCCCGTGGTTACTTTAAGCGCCAATCAGGTGGTAAGGGACAATACGGTGACGTTTGGATTGAATTCTCACCAAACGAAGAAGGTGCTGGATTCGAGTTCGAAGATGCCATCGTTGGTGGTGTGGTTCCTCGTGAATACATCCCTTCAGTTGAAGCTGGTTTGAAGGACTCATTGAACAACGGTCCTTTGGCTGGATTCCCATTGGTTGACTTGAAGGCTAAGTTGTACGATGGTTCATACCACGATGTCGACTCATCAGAAGCTGCCTTTAAGATTGCTGCATCATTGGCTTTGAAGGAAGCTGCAAAGACTGCTGGTGCCGTTATCTTGGAGCCAATCATGAAGGTTGACATCGTTGTTCCTGAGGATAACTTGGGAGATGCAATGGGTCACGTTTCAGCCCGTCGTGGTTTGTTGGAAGGACAAGAGCAACGTGGTAACTCAATGATGATCCACGCTAAGGTTCCTCTATCAGAAATGTTCGGATATGCAACGACTTTGCGTTCAGCTACGCAAGGACGTGGAACGTTCCAAATGGCATTCGATCACTACGAAGCTGTTCCTAAGAACGTGCAAGACGACATCATCTCAAAGTACGGTAAGGGTTCAGACGCTGAGTAATTTTTAATTACAAGCGACTGCTTACAATATTAAGATGAAAATTAAGGATGAAGATAATTCGCAAGAGTTATCTTCATCCTTTTTTGTTTTGTGCTGTTAAACTATGACCATAAGAATGATGGGGGGCTTAGTCTATGAATAAGAAGATTGTAGCTGGTGGTGTTATCGTTGTTGCTGCTGTGGCTGGTGGGATTGGCTATGGCGTGACACGCACGGCGAAAGCGCAGTTTGCATCACATATGATGAGTATGTTTAAGTCGGATGACAACGTTTATAACTTCAAGTTAGATTCGGCAGATAAATCTGATATGCGTGTTTCTGGTAAGGTGTTACAAGATGCCAAGAAGACCAGTAATATCGCTCTCACAGCTGATGTGACGACGGATGGTCAGACAGCTACGTACGATTTGAAGAAGAATGCCAAGCATACCTATGTGTCAGCCGGTTTCTTGGGTGATGTTATGAAGATGGATGGGGCCACTGACATACCAGAGTTGGCAAAGGTACTTAAGAACACTTGGCTAGAAACGGATAACAAATCATATAGTAAGGTTGATCCTGAAGACGTCAAAAAGGATGCCCAGACGATGACCAAGTGGTTCACGGACTTGGATGGCAAAAAATTCAAGAAGGTGGATGATGGGTATCAGGTGACTTTGAACAAAGCTGACTATAAGAGCTTTGTGGGAGCGCTAAAGAAAACGGAAACTGCTAAGATGATGAAAGTTAAAGCGGCTACTTGGAAAGACATCACGGCATCAATTGATGACATGGAAAAGCCTAAATTGACGATTACTATGGCTGATAAGGGACATCAAGTCAAAGTAGCATCAGAAGCGGTGGTTGAAGGTAAAAAGGCCGCGTTCAACACGCAACTAACCACAACCCGCAAGGATGATCAAACCGTTAAGATGCCAACCTCTGAAGAAATTAAGAATCAGAAGGAATTCACCAATATTATTACGGCGGTGATTATGCAATATGCTTTCCAACAGATGGGTTCTGACAGCGATTATTAGACTAGTAAGCACCAGCATCTCGCTGGTGCTTTTTACTTCATGGCGTTTACAGAACGGTTAAGTGGAATGGAAAAGTGATACAAAGTTCCTTATTTTTGGTAAAATTAAGCCTATGTAAAGAAAGGTGGTACTCAGTAATTGGCACAACCCATTATTGAATTTAAGCATGTGGCTAAGCAATACGACGACACAGTCGTATTGAAGTCTGTCGATTTAGAAATCGAAGCAGGGAAGTTTTACACCTTGTTGGGCCCTTCAGGATCAGGTAAGACAACGATTTTGCGTTTGATTGCCGGCTTCTTGGAGGCCTCATCAGGTGACATCCTGTTTGAAGGGGAACGTATTAACGATGTTCCAGCTGAAAAGCGCCGTGTAAATACGGTTTTCCAGAACTACGCATTGTTCCCAAATATGAACGTATTTGAGAACGTCGCCTTTGGAATGTCTATTAAAGGAAAGCCAAAGAATGAAATTAAGGCGAAGGTCGCTGAAATGCTTGAAATGGTCAAGTTGGGTGGCTACGAGGACCGTGAAATTTCAGAGCTTTCTGGTGGTCAACAACAACGTGTTGCGATTGCGCGCGCGTTGGCTAACGACCCAGAAGTCTTGTTGCTAGACGAACCATTGTCAGCGTTGGACTACAAGTTGCGTAAGGATATGCAATACGAATTGCGTGAAATCCAAAAGCGTTTGGGCATTACGTTTATCTTCGTTACCCACGACCAAGAAGAAGCGTTGGCGATGTCTGACTGGATTTTCGTTACGAATGAGGGAGAAATCGTTCAAAATGGAACGCCAGTTGATATCTACGATGAACCAATCAACCACTTCGTTGCGGACTTTATTGGTGAATCAAACATCGTGCCGGGTGTGATGCGTGAAGACTACTTGGTTTCATTTGCCGGTAAGGAATTTGAAAACGTCGACGGTGGTATGCGTCCTAACGAACAAGTTGAAGTTGTTTTGCGTCCGGAAGATTTGGACTTGGTGTCTGAAGAAGAAGGTAAGCTGGTCGTAACGATTGATGACCAATCATTCCGTGGTGACTACTACGAAATTACGGCGTACGATGATGACCAAAACGAATGGCAAATTCAAGCGACAAACCCAGCTGTTATTGGTGAGCGTCGTGGTTTGTACTTCGACCCAGAAGATATTCACATTATGCGTTTGAACGAATCTGAAGAAGACTTCGATGCACGTTTGGAGCAATACGAGGACGCTGAAGAGGAAGAAGGGGCTGCAAATGAAGAATAAGGGAACAATCAGCTACACGGTTCCATACTACTTGTGGCTCGTTCTCTTTGTCATTGCGCCAGTTGTCCTATTGGTTATCCAATCATTTGGAAACATTTATGGACACTTCACGTTCGACAATTATGCGACCTACTTTAGTTCAGGGACGTATCTTCGTATGACGTTCAACTCGGTATTCTTTGCCTTCGTTGTGACGGCAATTACCTTGTTGATTTCATACCCAATGGCCTACATTATGAGCCGTTTGAAGAACGCACAATTGTGGCTGTTGCTTGTTATTTTGCCTACATGGGTCAACCTATTGCTTAAGGCATATGCATTTATTGGGCTATTTTCTAAGACAGGGACAGTTAATAACTTCCTCAGCTTTATCGGTATCGGCCCTCACCAAATCATGTTTACAGATGCATCATTTATGATTGTTGCGGCGTACATTGAAATTCCATTCATGATTATGCCAATTTTCAACTCATTGGTTGAATTGGATCGCAGCTTGATTAATGCAGCTCGTGATTTGGGGGCAACACCATGGCAAACGTTGACGAAGGTCATTATTCCAATGTCAATGGGTGGTGTGAAGGCTGGTATTCAAGCCGTCTTCATCCCAACGCTATCACTATTCATGATTACCCGTTTGATTGGTGGAAACCGCGTCATTACGCTGGGTACTGCCATTGAAGAGCACTTCTTGGTGACGCAAAACTGGGGAATGGGTTCAACAATTGGTGTGATTTTGATTATTGCCATGGCTGCAACGATGTTCTTTACGCGTGATCGTAAGAAGAAGGGAGGCCGTCGTGGATAATAAGCCAAAAAAGTGGTCATACATTTACTTGGTGTTTGTTTTCATCTTGATGTATGCGCCAATCTTCTATTTGATTTTCTACTCATTCAACAAGGGTGATTACATGAGTGGCTTTGAAGGCTTCTCATTGCGTCACTACGGCGACATGTTCGCTGATACTCGCTTGATGGAAATTTTGGTTAACACGTTCATTGTGGCATTGCTTTCTTCTGTGATTGCAACGCTAATTGGAACGTTTGGTGCCTTGGGTGTTTACAACACGAAGAATCGTGGGACGAAGAACTTGTTGCTATCATTGAATAACGTATTGATGGTTTCACCAGACGTTATCATTGGTGCTAGTTTCTTGATTTTCTTCACGATGATTGGCATGAGCCTTGGCTTTGGGTCAGTTGTGTTGTCACACATCGCATTCTCAATTCCGATTGTTGTGTTGATGGTCTTGCCACGTTTGAATGAAATGAACCCAGCGTTGATCGACGCTGCTCGCGACTTGGGCGCGTCTAACTATCAAGTGTTGTCACGTGTTGTTTTGCCTTATGCTTGGCCTGGTATTTTGGCTGGGTTCTTCATGGCTATCACGTACTCACTTGATGATTTCGCGGTAACATTCTTCGTGACTGGAAACGGATTCTCAACGTTGTCAGTTGAAATTTACTCACGTGCACGTCAAGGAATTGACTTGTCAATTAACGCCTTGTCAGCCTTGATGTTCTTGTTGTCTTTGCTTTTGGTCACAATCTACTACTTCATTTCAAACTACAGTATGAAGTCAAGTAAGAAGAAGCGTGGCGGTGCAGCGGGAATGGTGGTACATCAATAATGAAGAGATTAGCATGGTTAACCGGGATTATTCTGGCCGCAGTCGCTTTGTTATTTGGTATCAATCTAGCATTGCAAAAGTCGGCCGAGTCTGGCTTGAAGTCAGGCGCTAATAAGACCCTAACGATTTATAACTGGGGAGATTACATCGACCCAACGTTGATTAAGAAGTTCCAAAACGAAACTGGTTACAAAGTGGACTATGAGACATTTGACTCAAACGAAGCGATGTTTACGAAGATTCAACAAGGTGGAACACACTATGATTTGGCGGTTCCGTCAGATTACATGATCCAGAAGATGAAGAAGGCCAATATGTTGGTCAAGCTTGATCACAGCAAGTTGACTGGTTTAAACAACTACGATGACCGTTTTATGGATCAACCGTTTGATTGTGGTAACGAGTACTCAGTGCCTTATTTCTGGGGAACATTGGGAATTGTTTACAACGACAAGTACGTTAAGCCAGGGGAAATTAAGACCTGGAATGACCTATGGAACCCACGTTTTAAGAATTCAATCATGTTGATTGATTCTTCTCGTGACATCATGGGGATGACGTTGGCCTCAAGTGGTAATTCAGTTAACACAAAGAGCATTCCAGAATTGGCTGCGGCTAAGGGAAAGCTTGAAACATTGATGCCAAACGTTAAGGCGATTGTTGCCGACGAAATCAAGATGTACATGGCCCAAGATGAGGCTGCCTTGGCAGTTGATTACTCAGGTGATGCTGCCGAAATGATTTCTGAAAACTGTCATCTGCACTATGTGGTGCCATCTGACGGTGGTAACATGTGGTTCGATAATATCGTTATGCCTAAGACGGTGAAGAATAAGAAAGCAGCGTATGCATTCATTAACTTCATGAGCAAGCCAGAAAATGCAGCGAAGAATGCTGAATATGTTGGTTATGCAACGCCTAATAAGAAGGCGAAGGCTTTGTTGCCAAAGTCAATTCGTAACGATAAGCAATGGTATCCAGATGCCAAGACATTGTCGCATTTGGAAGTTTACCAAGACCTCGGCCCATACTGGGTTGGTCAATACAACGATTACTTCTTGGAATTCAAGATGACAAACCGTTAAGCAATGAAGGCCGGTGCAGCAATGTGCCGGCCTTTTTGCACGCAATCACAAAATATTTACAGTTATTCTAAGGAAAGACACGTATAATGAAAGGGTTAAGTTGATTTTTAAATCAGGGGAGAAGTATTACTAATGAAAAAGTTTCGACCAGAAGTGTTGATTGCTGCCATTGCGGTGGTAGTCGTCGCGGGTGCGATGGTATTTGCAGCGATGTCTGCTAAGTCTGGGGATGCACAAACAAGCTCTTCATCAAGTGCTAGTTCATCATCAACGTTGTCTAAGGCAAAGTTGGATAAGTTGACGTTGCCACAATTGTCAGATACGGTTGCTAAGAACGAAAGTGAAGTTGTGATGCATACATCAATGGGTGACATCACGATTAAGTTGTTCAACAAGTATGCACCGTTGGCTGTTGAGAACTTCGTGACGCACGCCAAGGATGGTTACTACAACAACACGACATTCCACCGTGTCATTAAGGATTTCATGATCCAAGGTGGTGATCCTAAGGGTGATGGTACTGGTGGTGAGTCAATTTGGAATGGTAAGGATTCTAAGATTGATAGTGGTAATGGTTTCAAGAACGAAATTAGCCCATCTTTGTACAACATCCGTGGGGCGCTTGCAATGGCGAATGCCGGTGCTGATACTAACGGGTCACAATTCTTTATCAACCAAAATTCAGATGATGTGACCAGCAAGATTAGTGCTAAGCGTTACCCAGAAAAGATTTATGAAGCTTACAAGAAGGGTGGAAACCCAACTTTGGACGGCTCATACACAGTCTTTGGTCAAGTTATTTCAGGTATGGACGTTGTCGATAAGATTGCGTCAGTTTCTACCGATGACAGTGATAAGCCAACTGAGACGGTGACGGTAACGTCAGTCGAAGTGGTTAAGGATGCTTCAAGCAAGTAAAACAAAAAAGAAAAGCACACGCTCGAATGAGCGTGTGCTTTTTGTTAGTGCGCAGTTTCTTCTTCCTCTTGCACTTCATGCGCTTGCGCAGTGTTGTTAACAAGCAATTGGAAGTAGTTATCAAATCCAGGCTTGTCATAACTTTGCATCAAAGCAATGAAGTCAACAGTAGACCATTCACTGACAACAATGGCACCATCATTGTATTGCAAACTGCGCGCAATTGATGATGTGTTCTCAACTAGATAGAAGGTCTCATTTGTGTCTAGGTACAACAACTGCAACTTGATGTTACGGTTGGCACCTAGAGCGGCCTTCGCAGCTAGGAATGGGTCTGAAACGAAACGTTGACTAACGTTCTCGTGACGAAACTTGTGAATCGTCTCCAACGTGTTACCAATAATCTTCATAGCGAGTTCCTCGACTTTATCGAATAATAAATTAGAATGATAAAAAATACCGTTTTCTAATAACATTTTAATAAAACGTTGATAAGCATTATAATACCACCATATATCGAATACGACTAGATGGTTTTGTGTATTAAAAATGAAAGCCACCAACCTGCGAGTTTGGTTGGTGGCAATATCGAATTATTGAATGATCAAAACGTCAGTCTTAGCGTTTTGAACAACGAATGAGGCAACTGAACCAACCAACAAACGCTCCAAAGTGTTCAAGCCAGACTTTCCAAGCATGATCAATTCGTTGCCGTGATCAGCAGGGAAGTCGCGGGCGATAACCGTCTTAGGTGAACCGAAACGAACGTGGATGTTAACATCCTTGGCACCTTCGTTTTGAGCAAGTTCTTGGTACTTAGCCAACTTTTCTTCGGCGTCTTGAACCAATTGGTAGACAACGTCACCAGAAATTGACATACCAGCCAAACCTGACAATGAGTTTGTGTCGATAACGTACAACAAGTCCAATGAAGTCTCGTTACGTACGGCAACGGCAGCGGCTTTTTCAACCAACTTCTCTGAAATCTTTGATCCGTCGACTGGGGCCAAAATGTTCTTGTAGTTAATGCTTTCTGCAGCCATGGCGATTTACCATCCTTTTTTAATCGATTTAGACAACATTTGTATGTGTCCCTTTGATATAAATTATTATATACCCAATGATACAAGAATGTAAGCGGTTTCTGTTAGACGATTAATCGAGAAAATAATGAGCGTCTAACCGTAGTTTATGACGTTTTTGTTTTTAATGTTACTAAATTATGTCAGCGGTGAAAAAACAGGTTCTTAACTTGCTTCCCAAATGATAGCCATGTATAATAACTGTTATGCGATGAGTCGAGAAGATCACGTTAGATCTTTGATAAACGGCCCTCATTAACAGCCGCATTGCTGGAGGGTGAGATAGGGAGTTGTGGAACTCGCTTCTCTGCACATGACTAACTTCGAGTTCGCTCGTTGGTGTACGTTGACTGATGGGTAACCATCACGTGAGCTAGAGCACGTCAATTCTAGCATTGCCAAGCGGAAAACGTCGGTCTTCGGACCGGCGTTTTTTGCATACATAAGACATATAATTACGACTTAACCATATAATGTACTATAATAAGTATGTTGTTAATATTCGATAAAAGGGGATATCGATTATGGAAAAGTTAATACAAATTCGAGTTGAAGAAGAAATCCGTAACGGTGCCGATGAAGTCTTTCGTCAAGAAGGGCTAACAACGCAACAAGCGGTCAAAATGTTTTTGACGCAGGTTGCCAATAATGGCGAGTCACCATTTCATGATTTATTTAGGCCAAAAGCGTAATACGATGAACGTCCCAGCAAAAAAGCGTGGGACGTTTATTTTTTCTTCATACCGCGAGTACAATAGGTTTGCTATAATAAAACAGAAGAAACTAGGGGGATGAATATGCAAACAATCACATTTCGACGTTTCTCTTTTTTTCAGCGACTGCTGATTAACACCATTATGTTGTTAGCCCTCGCTGGTTTATTTAAGCAAGGGCTCTATATCAGTAACTTGTTCACAGCAGTTTTGGCGGCACTTATTTTGGGTGTCCTAAATGCTTTGGTGAAGCCAGTGCTCCAAATTTTGGCATTGCCTTTTACGGTGCTAACGTTTGGTATTTTTGGCCTTATTGTTAACGGCATCGTTTTGTGGATGGCGTCAGCAATTGTGGGGGATGGCTTCCGCTTTGCAAGTTTTGGTTGGGCAGTCTTTATCGCGATCATCATGTCACTGGTGAACTTGATCATTTCAAGCTACTTCAGTCGACGAGATAGCGACATCAATAAGGAAGATTAACGATATGGCAAAGAAAATTACAGTCAAGGATTTGCTTGATAACACGCACTTGAATTTAGTTGCCGGTGAAGAATATCTAAATCGTGAAATCACGACAGCGGATATTTCTCGTCCTGGTTTGGAAATGACGGGATACTTTAATTACTATGCACCTGAACGTGTGCAGTTGATGGGAATCACGGAAACGTCATTTGCACACCGCATGAATCACGACGAATTGTTGATGGTTGCACGTAAGATGATGCAACCGAACACACCAGCGTTTGTCGTTTCAACTGGACGTCAATTGCCACAAGAGTTTATGCAAGCAGCCTTTGAAGCACAAATTCCAGTGTTGGCGACGGAATTGACATCATCACGTATTTTGTCAAACATGACCTTCTTCTTAAGTGGCGGTTTGGCAGAACGTCAATCAGTCCACGGTGTCTTGGTCGACATCTTTGGATTGGGTGTTTTGATTACGGGTGATTCTGGGGTTGGTAAGTCAGAAACGGCGCTTGAACTTGTGCAACGTGGTCACCGTTTGATTGCGGATGACCGTGTTGATGTTTATGCACAAGATGAAGAACGTTTGGTCGGTGAGCCACCTGCTATTTTGCGTAACTTGATGGAGTTGCGTGGTGTGGGAATTATCGACGTGATGAACTTGTATGGTGCTGGTGCCGTGCGTTCACACGCAACGATTGCCTTTAACCTGCACTTGGCCAAGTGGACAGATGATCAAAAGGTTGACCGTTTGGGTAATGGCGAGGAAGCTATCCAAATTCAAGGTGTTGATTTGCCACGCTTTGTTTTGCCAGTTCAAACTGGACGAAACTTGGCTGTTTTGATTGAAACGGCAGCTAAGAATTTCCGTGCCAAGAAGATGGGATTTGACGCAACTGAAACATTTAACGATAATTTGAACAAGTTAATTGCTGAAAATTCAGAGAATTAATGATTTCATTAAGGAAAAGCCCCAACTGATGGGCTTTTTCACTTTTGTGCGTTTTCAAAATTTGTGAATATGGTATTATAGAGTATGTTAGTTTTTGGCTTAAGACCAAATCTAACGCAAGGAGGAACATTGTGAGCAATGAAGTAATTGCAGTGCTAGGTGCTGGATCTTGGGGAACCGCCTTAGCAAATGTTGCTGCTGAGAATGGACATGATGTTCGTCTTTGGACATATAAGCCCGCTCAAGTAGCAGAAATCAATGAACAACACCGAAACAGTCAGTACCTCGGCGACAACCCTTTACATGAAGGTGTCGTTGCAACGGCCGATATGACCGAAGCGGTACGCGATGCGACAATCGTCTTGAGTGTGGTGCCTACTAAGGCGACACGCGAGGTTGCACATCAATTGTCAGAAGTGTTGTCAGCTTTGGACCAACAAGTTGTGTTGGTCGCTGCAACGAAAGGCTTGGAGCCGGGTACTTACAAGCGTGCATCAGAGATGCTTGCTGAAGAAGTAGCTGACTCACAGCGCTTGGGCTTGGGAATTATCTCAGGACCATCTCACGCGGAAGGGGTTATCAAGCATGACCCAACGCTAGTAACGGCTGTAAGCGAGAATTTGGCAACTGCTGAGCGCGTGCAAGCTGCCTTTACGAACAGCGTATTCCGTGTGTACACAAACACAGATTTGATTGGTGCTGAATTTGGTGCCGCATTAAAGAACGTTATTGCAATCGGTGCGGGGGCACTTGAGAGCTTGGGCTTTGATGCAAACGCTAAGGCAGGATTGTTTACACGCGGTTTGGCTGAAATCAGTCGCCTCGGGCAAGCATTTGGTGCAAACCCACTAACGTTCATGGGCTTGTCTGGTGTTGGTGACTTGTTTGTCACGGCAACTTCAGTACACTCACGTAATTACCGTGCTGGTGTACAACTTGGAGAAGGCAAGAAGCTTGATGACATCGTCGAAAACATGGGAATGGTCATCGAAGGAATTTCAACAACCAAGGTCGCTCATGAACTTGCGCTTAAGAAGCATGTTGAAATGCCAATTACATCTACAATTTATCGTGTCTTGTACGAAGGTCAAGATATCAAGGAGGCCATCAACGAATTGATGGGTCGTCCAGTTTCACAAGAAGGGAAGTAACACACTATGAAGCCAGTACGTAAGGCTATTATCCCAGCAGCAGGTTTGGGAACTCGTTTTTTGCCAGCAACTAAGGCCTTGGCCAAGGAAATGTTGCCAATCGTTGATAAGCCAACGATTCAATTTATCATCGAAGAAGCTTTGGCATCAGGTATCGAAGATATCGTTATCGTTGATGGAAAGTCAAAGCGTTCAATCGAAGATCACTTCGATTCAAACCCAGAGTTGGAAAACAACTTGAAGGAAAAGGGTAAGGACGAATTGTTGAAGTTGGTTGAAGAGACGACTGACATTAACTTGTACTTCATCCGTCAATCACACCCACGTGGATTGGGAGACGCCGTTTTGACTGCAAAGTCATTTATCGGTGACGAGCCATTCGTTGTTATGTTGGGTGATGACTTGATGGCTGATGAGACGCCTTTGACTAAGCAATTGATCGACCGTTACAACACGACGGGAGAGTCAACGCTTGCTGTTATGAAGGTTCCTCACGAGCAAGTTTCTGAATACGGTGTGATTGCACCTGAAAAGGAAGTTGAAGACGGTTTGCACCAAGTTAACTCATTCGTTGAGAAGCCAAAGCCAGAAGATGCACCTTCAGACTTGGCAATCATCGGACGTTACTTGTTGACGCCAGAAATCTTCGAAGAGTTGGAGAACACGGCACCTGGTAAGGGTAACGAAATCCAATTGACGGACGCCATCGATTCATTGAACAAGCGTCAACACGTTTACGCCCACGAATTCAAGGGTAAGCGTTACGACATCGGTTCAAAGATTGGTTTCTTGACGACTAACATTGAATACGGTTTGAACCACCCACAAACTGGTGAAGCCTTGAAGCAATACATCAAGGATTTGGCAGCTACGTTGGATTAATCTGATTGAAAAGAGGGTAGCCACACGCAGAGGCTACTCTCTTTTTGTCGGAGTAGGTTTGGAGAGAGGATTTTTTGAAGTTGGTTACTTTGAAGAGTGATTTTAAGATTATTGGGTTATCTTTGTTATTTTTAGCCCTACTGGTTATTGAGTATTGTTTATCAACGGTTTTCGTTTACAAAATGGGCTTTGTACCGTTCTTACCGTTGATTCTTCACATCGCTTGCTTCTTTGTGATTGGTGAATTGTTGGCAACAGTTTACTCATTTGTTAAGCATATGGCGAACGCATGAGAAGGTTGAAAATTTAGGTTGTTATTTGAGAGGCAGATCCATTGCAGGTGGGTCTGCCTTTTTTTGCTATCCGCCAGTTCCTTATTCCGAGAAAAAGGTCAAAACGTGTACTATAATACAGCTATAGTCCGAAAACTCGGGCGACCAATCTTACTTCCTGGGGGAACGAAGAGATGAAAGATTATGAACTATATCAAGCACGTGATAAGAAATCTAGCCAAAAGTGGCTAACCCAAGGGGCGGCAATCCTATCAACTGTATTGGCAGCTTCTTCACCTGTGCTACCAATTATCCAAATGGCTGGTAGTGTGTTTGCAGATGATACGACACAATCAACAACGAATTTAGCCTTAACGAAGGCATTACAAGATGAAAACTCGTTGGCCAGCAAGTATGCCTTGGTTGCAACGGGTAGCCAAAGTGCTGCGACAACTGGTACGACGGATGCAACGCGTCGCGATTTAGCAGCAGCTGAATTTATGTTTAGCACTAATCCTGCGGTAACAGGCATTAGCTTGGTGAACAATCAATTGGCAGTAACGGTTGCCGCAGGCACACCCGTTGCAACTGTGTTGGCGGTTTTGAATTACATCGAAGCATCTGGCTATAAGGCGATTGTGACGGCTTCACCAGTTGCTACGACATTTACAAATAATACGACGCAAAATGGTAATCCCGTCCGTCAATCAGTGCCACTAACGACACCGATTACAGAACTCGACCTACCAGCAGGTTTGATTGAAGCATTATTGGGTTCAACGACTGCCAGTGGTCAGACGTTGGCTGAACAATTGCACATCACGTCGGAAGCTGATTATAGCAACGTGACGCTAGCATCATTGCGGAGCATTACCGAGTTGAATTTGTCAGATAATGCTGCTTTTAAGCAGTGGATGGGTCAAAATATTAGTGGTGCAACCTACAATCCAGGGCAAAAGAATGGGGCTGAGTTGCGTAACTTCCAGAACCTATTCGGCATCATGACTGGTATTACGACGTTGAATATGTCTGGGCTAATGGCTGGTGCTTCTGATATGTCAGTCATTACGGCGTTTATGCAGGCGATTAATTTACCAAAGTTGACCAAGCTAACGACGCTGGATTTGTCAAATAACGCTGGTGCAATTGATGTTAATTCGTTGAATATTAGCTCATCATCACTGACGACGCTGAACTTGGCTAATAATAATATTTCTGGACTGGGATCCGGTTCACTTTCAAACTTGCCAAACCTGTTGAATTTGAATTTGGCGGACAACCACATTAACTACCTAACATCGGGTGTCCAGAGTGTGTTCTACCAACTAGATTCATTGAATTTGGATAACAATCCGTTGAATGATGATGGCATGAAGTGGTTGCAGAAAATCATGACGGATAACCCTGATTTTGTGTTGACGATGAATGGTGGTAGTGCCTCATATCAAGGTGATAATGGTCAAGCGGTTGCGATTACTGGTCAAAACGGTGCTGATTATGCGACACAAGAAGCCCAGTCATTGCAGGATGAATATACGAGTTTGCAGAGTGGCGTGATGAACGAACTTGCGTCATTGGCCGATAAAGCTGCTGAGTTAGCTAAGTCAGATGATCCTGCTGATCAGCAACTTGCACAACAATATGCGACAGATATGATTGCCTTGCAGCAGGTATGGCAAATGTTGCCTAATATGACGAATCTGACTGACCAGGCAGCTAACTTCTCGACCATTTTCCATGCTAAGTCAGCGATGGATTTGGTGCGCGATAAGTTGAAGACGGCTTTGGATACAGTGACGACAGACAATAAGGAAGCCCAAGAAAATGACGCCACATCAAGCGAAGCGCAACAGCCAGGCAGTGAGGCTGCAAACGATGCAGAAATGAGTGCAGCTACTGAAAAGGGTGCCTCAATTGCTCGTGATTTAAGTTCGCTTAACTCAAATCTGGACTTAAGCTCATATGAGTCGGCTCTTTCAAGTATCATCGCTGTTGCATCAAGTGCGGCAACGGCAGCCGCTTCAATCGCGAATGCGGATCCACAAGCCGATTATCAAGCAGATACGGCGGCGACCGCTTCGGCGTTGGCTGACCGTGGTGCATCGAGTGCTGCGAGTTACTTGTCGAATGCCAAGAGTAATATGGCGTTGGCATCATCTGCATTGTCAGCAGGCGAATCGTATGCGACAGCTGGTAATGCGTCATCAGCAAATGATTTGTTTAATTCAGCAGAAAGCTTGTACAACTCAGCTGCTAATGCAATTAAGTCAGCGAGCGCAACACAATCAACAGCTGACGAACAATTACGAAATGCATCAAGTGCTGCGTCATTGGGGTCACAAATGGTGGATGATGCCAATACGGTTTCATTTGTAAATAGCATTGCCACGGTTGCACAAAGCTCTGCAGCAGCCGCTTCGAGTCTAGTGTCATCGGCTAAGTCAGTGCTGAACGATATGAGCAGTTTGAGCAGTGACTACCTTGGCTCATTGGATGCAGCAACAGCATCTTCATTGGCAAGCATTGAGTCACGTGCAAGCAAAGCAATCTCGGTTGCACAAAGTTATACTGATCAAGCGTCATCAGCGGCTGATGCGACAAAGAGCTTAGCAGCTGTCACATCAAATGCTGGTATGAGTTATATCGATAACGTTTTCGGTAACGGAAACATATTGAACACATCAAGCATTGCCTCGGTTGCACGTAGTCAAATGACCTCAGCGGCTAACGGGGCCAACTCTGATGCTATCAGTACGGATAGTTACTACAAGCAAGCTTCTTCAGCACTTATTGTGGCTAGTTCACAAGCAAGTTTGGCTAACTCGATGAAGAGTAGCATCATCAATTCGATTTTGGCAGCGCAGTCAAGTTCAGCCGCTACATCGAATTCGGAAAACGCAAGTGATGGTAACAGCCTAGTGACGCCACCAACTGACAGTTCTAGTGCAGTGGTAGATGCACCAGTTAGTGATAGTTCAGCGACGAGTGAGTCGAGTGCGACATCAGCATCAGACACACAAAGCGAGAACGAATCATCAGCGGTAGCGTCAGATAGTGTTGCTACGAGTGGAGAATCATCAGTGGCGAGTGACGCAACTGAGAGTTCAGCTAGTTCTGCACCGAGCGACTCGAGCGCTTCATCAGAGTCACAAGATGACACCAATTCATCAGCGGTAGCGTCAGATAGTGCTGCTACGAGTGAAGGTTCATCAGTCGCCAGCGAATCAAACGTCGTATCAGAATCGTCAGCGAGTGACGTAACAAGCTCAGCAACCGATGATTCAAGCGCAAGTGATGACAGCAATTCATCAGCAGTAGCGTCAGATAGTGCTGCTACGAGTGAAGAAACATCAGTAGCAGATGATTCAAATGCGAGCTCAGAGTCACAAGATGAAACTAGCTCATCAGCAACTGTCTCGGACAGCACTGCAGCAAGTGAATCATCTGAAGTAGCGAATAGTTCAGTTGCTAGTGATTCAAATGTTGTTTCGGAATCCTCAGCGAGTGACGCAACAAGCGAGGCATCATCTGCAGTTAGTGATTCTGCCGAAAGTTCAGTTAGTTCAGCAACGAGTGATTCGGTGGCAACGTCAGATTCTCAAGGAGAGGCAAATTCATCAGCAACTGCATCAGACAGTGCGGCTACGAGTGAGTCTTCTGAAGTGGCAAATAGTTCGGTTGCAAGTGATTCCAACGTGACGCCAGAAACGCCAACAAGTGGATCTGATAGTAGTGCATCAAGCGAAGAATCGTCAGCGCCAAGTGATGTATCGGAAAGTTCAGCAAGTTCAGTAACGAGTGACTCAAATGCAACATCAGAGTCACAAGGTGAGGCAAATACTTCAGCAACTACCTCTGATAGTGACGTCACAGGTGAAGTTTCACCAGTGGCCAGTGATTCGAATACGATTTCTGAATCACCAGCTGAAAATGGTTCGTCAACGAATACGTCGGACAACGCAACCACGGCGAACGCCGGCGCTAATGGTGGTACAGTTGCTGCGGTAGCAAACCCTACTGCAACGCCTAACACGAACACATCAAACGCGCCAACCAGTGGTGCGGTGGCAGCCTTCAATGCTGGGCAAGCAGTTGGTACGTCCGTCACGACGTCAGCTGCAACGACTACGTCTGCTTCAGCAACTGGCACTACAGCAACCCCCGCTAGCGATGGTACAGCAGGAGCACGAGTACGTGATACGGTTGTTAACGATGATCAAATTACATCGGCAGCGCAACGACAAATTGCGGACACGAACGATACAACGTGGTACTCACGTTTGATTGCATCTATTGTTGGTGTTGTAATGGGCTTCTTCTTGCTATTCAGTCGTCGTCGTAAGGATCGCGAAGATGAAAGCCAAGTCACGGATGAGGACAGCAAATTGTTTAGTGATGTTGAACAATTGAAGTCTCAATGGCGTGATGAAAACAAGGATAATAAGTAATTAACTTAAGTGGCCTAGACGAATTTCGTTTAGGCCATTTTTTGTACCCTTTAATTTGGGACGAAAACCAGTTAGAATAGAACCACGAATTAAATTAAAAAATAATGAAAGTTCGACGAGGGGGAGCAATCATGGCACAACAGTATGACACAATTATTTTAGGCGCTGGACCTGGCGGTATGACGGCCGCAACGTACGCTTCACGTGCTAACATGTCAGTATTGATGATTGACCGCGGTATCTATGGTGGTCAAATGAACAACACGGCGGAAATCGAAAACTACCCAGGGTTCCCTTCAATTTTGGGACCTGAGTTGGCTGAGAAGATGTACGCATCATCAACGCAATTTGGGGCTGAGTATGCCTTTGGTACAGTGCTTCACGTCGAAGCACAAGCAGATGGTAGCTGGCGCGTTGTAACAGATATGGACGAATACAGTGCTAACACGGTGATTGTTGCCACTGGTGCCGCCTACAAGAAGCTTGATGTGCCAGGTGAAGAAGCCTTCGCTGGCCGTGGTGTTTCTTACTGTGCGGTGTGTGATGGGGCATTCTTCCGTGGCCAACACGTGATTGTTGTCGGTGGTGGTGATTCAGCCGTCGAAGAAGCAACATACTTGGCCGGTTTGGCTGATCACGTAACGATTGTTCACCGTCGCGATAAGTTGCGTGCCCAACAAATTTTGCAAGACCGCGCTTTCGCGAATGAAAAGATTTCATTTGTTTGGAACTCTGAAGTCGAAGAAATCTTGGGTGATGACAAGAAGGTCACTGGCGTCCGCGTTCGCAATAATCAAACCGACGAAACGTCAGAGATTGACGCAGCTGGAGTGTTCATCTATGTTGGCTTGTTGCCAGTATCTGACCCAGTGCAAGATTTGGGGATTACGGATGCTAATGGTTGGATTATGACGAATGACCGCATGGAAACGTCACAACCAGGAATCTTTGCCATTGGGGATGTTCGTGAAAAGGAACTTCGCCAAATTACAACGGCGGTCGGGGATGCAGCGGTTGCTGGTCAAAACGCCTTTTCATACAACGAAAACTTTAAGATGCGTGCATCTGAAGTAACTGAATAATTAGCTATCAAACAAGAGTCAGTCGTCTATGCGGTTGACTCTTTATTAGTCTTTCCTAATTTATTACCAAAATGTCAGAAGATAGCGTAAAATATACAAGAGCGTTTTTGCTGATACGAAAGAAAGGGGTCCACACATGACGCAAGGAACTAAGATTATTGCCTCATCTCACTACGTTCCAAGTGATATCATCACGAACGATGACTTGGCGGCAATCATGGATACGAACGACGAGTGGATTCAAGCACACACGGGTATCAAGGAACGACGCATCTCATTGCAAGGTGAGAATACGTCTGATTTGGCCACGCAAGCAGCTCGCATGGCGTTGGCACAAACCGACTTGAACCCTGAAGATATTGAATTGATTATTGTGACGACGTTTACGCCAGATGGTCTTGCACCATCAACGGCAGCGTTGGTGCAACGTAATTTGAAAGCCGAAGGGGCTTGGGCATACGACATTTCAACTGCGTGCTCAGGATTTGTCTTTGGTATGAGTACAGCCGACAAGTTTATTCGTTCAGGAGTTTATAAGAATGCTTTGGTGATTTCAGCCGAAGTTAACTCTAAGATGATGGACTTCACGGATCGTACATCAACCGTATTCTTTGGTGACGGAGCGGCCGCAATGGTCCTTGTTGCGACTGAAGAAGACGAAGGCATTGTGAAGGGCGAAGAGATGCACACGATTGGTGATGCAGAAGTCGTTCACTCAGGACGCATTCAACCGTTGTCACGTATTGCAGCGGACAACTATCCAAAGACAGACGCCTTCCACCAAGAAGGACGCCAAGTATTTGAAGAAGTTGTGCGTTTGATTCCTGATCACATTACTAACTTCTTGGCTGATCGTGATTTGACACCAAATGATGTTGATTACTTCATTACCCACCAAGCAAACTTGCGTATTATCGAGGCGATTGCTGAGGCAATTGATCAACCAATGGACAAGTTTGCAACGAATATTACAAAGTACGGTAACACGTCTTCAGCTGGTATTGGGATTGGTTTGGATGAATTGAATAAGGCAACTGATTTGACTGGAAAGCGCGTTTTGTTGACGGGCTTCGGTGCCGGATTTACATACGGAAGTCTGTTGCTTGAATTCTAGTTTGCATATAAATGTTATGGAACATGTGCGTTGTTGCAACACACATGTTCTTTTTTTATTTGAAAAATGTCACCGTTTGCATGAAAGTTTGTTAAAATAGTAACAGTTGATTTAGAACAGGAGGGGACAAACATGAACTATGAAGAATTACTCGAGCAGTTACGTACGGGTGAACTTGACCAGTTCGTTCTTGAAGCAAAGGATTTTAAAGAGTTCTACGAAGTTTGGCGCAATTACCCTTATCAGAATGCTATTCGTGGCATCGCAGACCGTGGTGGTGTCGTAACCTATACGGCTAAAAATACTGCTGAGTAGAACCATCGCCGGTTTTTAGAGTTCACGAATTCTTCACGAAAGGCTTATGAAAAAGGTAATGTAAGCGCTTGCTTATATTTGTTATACCTGCTAGAATTAACTACATAAGGTTAGTTGAAAGATGTTTTGAAAGCGTTTTTAACTCAGCTATTCCGTATTAAAGAAATTATTTAATCTAGAGGAGATTATCACCATGGAATCACGCGAATTTCACATTGTAGCAGAAACTGGTATCCACGCACGTCCAGCAACTTTGTTGGTACAAGCAGCTTCAAAGTTTTCATCAAACGTAACTTTGTCATACCAAGGCAAGGACGTTAACTTGAAGTCAATCATGGGTGTTATGTCATTGGGTGTTGGTCAAAACGCCGACGTTAAGATTTCAGCTGAAGGTGATGACGAAGCTGAAGCATTGGCTGCAATCGCAGACACGATGTCAGCTGAAGGTTTGACTGACTAATTTTAGTTAACAATTAATATTTTGAACATTTACTTTGAGGGATAAGACGGCGATGGCAAAAGAAATTAAGGGAATTGCGGCATCAAACGGTGTTGCAATTGCAAAAGCATACAAGCTCGTTGATCCTGATTTGTCTTTTGATACTCGTACAGTAGACGATGTTCAAGCTGAGAAGGACCGCGTAGCAGCGGCCTTTTTAGCATCTAAGACAGATTTGGAGCAAATTCGAGACAAAGCAGCGACTTCAATGGGGAAAGAAGAAGCTGAAGTGTTTACGGCACACATCATGGTTTTGGAAGATCCAGAACTTTTGGGTGGTATCACTGGCAAGATTGACAGTGACAGCGTAAACGCGGAAGCCGCCTTGAAGGAAACGACGGACATGTACATTGGTATGTTTGAGGCAATGGCTGATGACAACCCATACATGGCAGAGCGTGCAGCGGATATTCGTGACGTGACGAAGCGTGTCTTGAGTCACTTGTTGGGTAAGGAATTGCCAAACCCAGCATTGATCAAGGAAGAAGTTGTGATTGTTGCGAAGGACATGACGCCTTCAGATACAGCACAATTGGATCGTCAATACGTTAAGGGATTCATCACCAACGTTGGTGGACGCACAGCGCACGCAGCTATCATGGCTCGTACGTTGGAAATCCCAGCTATCGTAGGTTCAAAGGTTGCCACTGAAGAAATTCAAGATGGCGACATGGTTATCTTGGATGGTCTTGACGGTGTTGCAATCGTTGATCCATCTGAAGACCAAATCACAACATACCGTGCCAAGGGTGACAAGTACGCCGCTCAAAAGGCAGAATGGGCAACGTTGAAGAACGAAAAGTCTGTTTCAGCTGATGGTAAGGAGTTCTTGGTTGGTGCCAACATTGGTACACCTAAGGACTTGGAAGGTGTTGTTGATAACGGTTCAGAAGGGATTGGTTTGTACCGTACGGAATTCTTGTACATGGATTCAAAGGAATTGCCTACTGAAGACGAGCAATTTGAAGCCTACAAGAAGGTTCTTGAGGGTATGAATGGTAAACCAGTTACGGTTCGTACGATGGACATTGGTGGTGACAAGTACTTGCCTTACTTGCCACTTCCTGAAGAGGAAAACCCATTCTTGGGTTACCGTGCTATCCGTATCTCATTGGATCGTGATGACATCTTCCGTACACAATTGCGTGCCTTGTTGCGTGCATCAGTTTACGGTGATTTGTGGATTATGTTCCCAATGGTGGCAACGTTGCCAGAATTCCGTGCAGCCCGCGATATCTTCAACGAAGAGAAGGCTAAGTTGCAAGAAGCTGGTGTAGCAGTAGCTGATGATATTAAGTTGGGAATCATGATTGAAGTGCCAGCTGCAGCCGTATTGGCTGACAAGTTTGCACAAGAAGTTGACTTCTTCTCAATCGGAACGAACGACTTGATTGGCTACTCAATGGCCGCTGACCGTGGAAACGATAAGATTTCATACTTGTACCAACCATACAACCCATCAATTTTGCGTTTGATCAAGAACGTGATTGATTCAGCACACAAGTACGGCAAGTTTGCTGCGATGTGTGGTGAAATGGCGGGTGACCCAATTGCCGTACCAGTTTTGGTCGGTATGGGATTGGATGAATTCTCAATGTCTGCAACGTCAGTTTTGCAAACGCGCTCATTGATGAAGCGTTTGGATACGACGAAGATGGCTGAATTGGCTGACAAGGCCTTGGATGCTGAGACAAACGAAGAAGTTATCAAGTTGGTTCAAGAAGCTGTTCCAGCTGAGTAACGAATAATAAAGGCGTGCGACCGCTCGGTGGCACGCCTTTTGTAATTAAAAGTTTTTGGGGGAAGCTATGAGCAGACGACCAATTGTAGTTGGAAACTGGAAAATGAATAAATTACCCAGCGAAGCAGCTGCGTATATTAAGGAAGTAGGCCCAATGCTAGTGCAGTACGAGGGGGTCGACACTGTGCTTGCTGGGCAAGACGTCCTGTTGGATGCAATGGTTTACGCAGCACGAAGCACGCCAATCTGTATTGGTGCTGAAAACGTGTACTGGGAAGATCGTGGTGCCTATACAGGCGAAACTAGCCCAGCGGCATTGGCTGATTTGGGTATCAAAATGGTCATCATCGGCCACTCTGAACGACGTAACTATTTCCGAGAAACTGATGAAATGGTTAACTTGAAAACGTTGGCGGCTTTGCGAAATGGCTTGATGCCAATTATTGCGATTGATGAAGCAGTGCAACTAGAATCAAGTAACGACCATGCCCACTGGATTGTTAATCAAGTCGTTGAGTCATTAAAAGGTGTGACAGAAGCCGACATGGCGAATGTTATGTTGGCATATGAACCAACAGCTGCAATTGGTTCAGGTCAGGCGATGAGTCCAGAAATCGCACAAAAGAGTTTGTGGATTATTCGTCAAACTGTTGCGGACATGTTTAATCAAGCCGTGGCAGATAACCTACGTATTTTGTACGGTGGGTCTGTGAAGCCGACGAATGTATATGATATCTTGTCACAACCGGATATTGATGGTGTTTTGGTTGGGGATGCAGCTTTAGATGCGTCAACGTTTATTGAGCTAGTTAGTCTTGCACAACAAGCTAAAAGAACATTGCGAAAAGACGCATAAAAGCATCGTAGTTTTGTCGAAGTTGCCCGATATACTATCAGAGTAGAGTTGATAATAGTATATGTAATAGGGGGATATCGACACATGTTTAAGTTCATGGAAAAGATTTTGTCTGATGGTAGCTTTGTAAAGGTCTACCTAACGTCAGGGGAGTCATTCATTTTGAATGAAATTAACGGGGAAGCAGAAGGCATGATTTTGGGATCACACAATGCTGGTGGTCGCAAGGTCCGTTATGCGGTGAACGAATCAGAAATCGCAGCTGTTCGTGAACACTGGTAAAATCTAAAAGCACGTCTCATGTGGGGCGTGCTTTTTGTTGTTCCGGCAAGATAGCGTTTCACAGACGGTTCAAACAAAACGCAAGAAAGCCGATTAAATGCAACATAACGTGTGAATTATGTTACAATATATGACAAGGGATATTCCCAGATAACTATACTTTTAAAACAAGTAAGGAGAAGACAACATGTCTGCAATTACTGATATTTACGCACGCGAAGTCTTGGACTCACGTGGTAACCCAACTGTTGAAGTTGAAGTTTACACTGAATTGGGTGGTTTCGGTCGCGGAATCGTTCCTTCAGGAGCTTCTACTGGTGTTAACGAAGCCGTTGAATTGCGTGACGGTGACAAGGGTCGTTTCTTGGGTAAGGGAACATTGAAGGCCGTTGAAAACGTTAACAAGGTTATCAAGGACAAGTTGGTTGGTATGGATGTAACTGACCAAGTTTTGTTGGACCGTACGATGATCGAATTGGACGGAACGCCAAACAAGGGTAAGTTGGGTGCCAACGCTATCCTTGGTGTTTCAATCGCCGCTGCTCGTGCAGCTGCTGACGAGTTGGGAACGCCTTTGTACAACTACCTTGGTGGTTTCAACTCAAAGGTTTTGCCTACGCCAATGATGAACGTCGTTAACGGTGGTGCCCACGCGGACAACTCTGTTGACTTCCAAGAATTCATGATCATGCCAGTTGGTGCAAAGACTGTTGCTGAAGCTATCCGTATGGGTTCAGAAACTTTCCACGCATTGCAAGCATTGTTGAAGGAGTCAGGTCACTCAACTGCTGTTGGTGACGAAGGTGGATTTGCACCTAACTTCGCATCAAACGCAGAGCCATTCGAGTTCTTGTTGAATGCTATCGAGCGCGCTGGTTACAAGCCTGGTAAGGACATCGCAATCGCCTTTGACGTTGCCTCATCAGAATTCTACGACCACGAGAAGAAGATCTACACGTTGGCAGGTGAGCCTGATAAGAAGGAATACACGACTGACGAGTTCATCGACTACTTGGAGAACTTGGTAAACAAGTACCCTGTTGTATCAATCGAAGACCCTCTAGCAGAAGCTGAGGACTTGAACGATGAAGAGCAATGGGATAACTGGGTAAAGTTGACTGACCGTTTGGGCAAGAAGGTTCAATTGGTTGGTGACGACTTCTTCGTTACGAACACGAAGTTCTTGGCTAAGGGTATCGAAAAGGGTGCCGCTAACTCAATCTTGATCAAGGTTAACCAAATCGGTACTTTGACTGAGACGATGGAAGCTATCGAAATGGCTAAGGAAGCTGGTTACACGGCTATCGTTTCACACCGTTCAGGTGAAACTGAAGACACGACGATCGCTGACTTGGTTGTTGCTACGAACGCAGGTCAAATCAAGACTGGTTCAATGTCACGTACTGACCGTATTGCAAAGTACAACCAATTGATGCGCATCGAAGACTTGTTGACTGAAAAGGTTGCTGAATACAAGGGTATCAACAGCTTCTACAACATTGACAAGTCAGCTCGTGAAGCAATCGTTAACTACGTGCGCTAATCACTAGCATCTGTCAATTTGATAGATTAATTAAAGACGAAACCAATTCGCAAGATTTGGTTTCGTCTTTTTTTGTTTTGGAGTCCTAAATTCTGCCATTGATTTGTCAGGGTGCTATACTAACTGTTGATAAAAGATAAGGAAGTAAGGATATCATGCAAGAGAGTCAAAACGGTTTGAAGCTATGGTTATCAATGACAGCAGTTGGGTTGTTCACATTTATGAGCACCTTGGATGCGTCAATTGTTAATATTGCATTGCCTGTTATGTCAAAAGAGATGAATATCCCAATGAATCAAGACACGTGGACGGTCTCAATTTATTTGATTGTTATTTCTGGATTGTTGGCTTTGTTTGGTAACTTGGGTGATCAACTCGGTAAGATTAAGATTTTTAGAATTGGAACGATTGTTTTCACACTCGGTTCTGTACTGGCGGGAATTGATTTAGGTTTGCCATTTTTGTTGTTTGCCCGTTTTGTACAAGCCGTTGGTGCATCAATGACGATGAGTAATTCATTTGGAATTACGACGACACTTGCACCACAAAACCTACGTGGTCGTGCGATGTCATTCATTGCTGCTTGGGTATCACTTGGTTCAATCCTTGGTCCAGCGCTTGGTGGGTTGTTGCTACAACACTTGTCATGGTCATACATCTTCTGGATTAACGTGCCAATCGGTATCATTGCTATCGTAGCAGGTGCGTTCTTGCTACCAAAGTCATCAAAGAAGGGTGTAACGCCTCAAATTGATTGGTTCGGTGCTGTGTCATTGTTCTTGTTCGTTGCCGTTTTGTTCCTTGGATTAAATGTGGCACAAGTGCAAGGGTTCTTGGCAGCTTGGCCATTGGCTTTGATTGTCATTGCCATCATTCTGTTTATCTTGTTTATTCGTCACGAATTGCATGCTGAGAAGCCATTGCTTGATTTGACGATTTTCTCATCAAAGCTATTTACAATCAGTTTGATTACGGCGTTCCTAGTGTTCGTCACAAACTTCTTTATTAATGTTTTGATGCCATTCTACCTTGAGAATTTGCGTGGCTTGAGTACTGGTACATCAGGCATGTACATGTTGCTATGGCCGGTAGCTATGCTGGTGTTCTCCGCTTTGTCAGGTACGTTGGCTGACAAGATGGATCGTGAGTACGTGACCTTGTTTGGTTTGACGGTATTGGCGATTGTCATGTTTACGTGGTTCTTCGTTGATGGTGAGTCACCAATGTTGTTGATTGGTTTGTTGTTGGCTGGTTCAGGATTTGGAATGGCCTTCTTCCAATCACCAAATAATGCGTTGATTATGTCAAACGCACCCCAAGATAAGTTAGGTGTTGCCGGATCATTGAATGCATTGTCACGTAACTTGGGAATGATTACTGGTACAACATTGGTTACGTCAGTTTTGTACGCAGCAATGAGTGCTAAGTTGGGCAAGTCAATCACAACGTATCCAACGCACAACCCTGAAGTCTTTGTCTTCGGAATGCACGTTGCCTTTGCGGTTGCCGGCGTTTTGTTGGTCATCGCATTCATCATTACGTTCTATCGTGTCTTGATGCGTCGTGCGACGAAGTAATTTTAAAAAAATTCACGAGATGTTCGAAATTCGAATATCTCGTTTTTTGTTGAGAGTGGCCGGTTCCTATGGTATGCTAGTTAGGTATAAAACCCCAGGGCTGGGGTAATTCGTTTAAACGAAAATGAAGAGGAGGGCGCCCACATGTACAACGTATTGTTGACAGCGATGATTGTCGTTGGTGTGTTGATTATTTTGGCAGTGTTGATGCAACCATCGAAGCAACAAGATGCTTTGTCAGCCTTGTCAGGTGGCGGCGGAGATTTGTTCGCAACGCAAAAGGCACGTGGGTTCGAGGCAGTGATGCAACGAATCACGGCTATTCTTGGAGCTATCTGGTTTATTTTGGGATTGGCACTAGTTTACCTTTCTTCACACTAAACACTAACAGCGCTATGACCTCTCGTGACTTGTTACGAGGGGTCTTTGATTATTTAAGAAGAGTGAGATTTAAATGGACGCACAAAATTTGCAGGACCAATTATTTGGGTTCTTGAAGGCAAATCCAACGCAAGCCTATCCAGCACAAACGCTGGCTGATGGTTTGCGCTTGGATGATGCCAACGCCTTTACGAAGGTCGTTCAAGCACTAGCTGCTTTGGAACGTGGTGGTAAGGTAAAGGTTAATGATGAAGGCGCATTCCAATATGACGCCGAAAAGGAAGGGATTATTGGTGTCTTCAAGTCTAATGACAAGGGCTTCGGCTTTGTTCACTATGACGACAAGGAAGAAGACGTCTTTATTAATCCTGATAACACGATGTTTGCCGTTCAAGGTGACGAAGTTCGTGTGAAGTTATTGACGAAGGGTGATGCAAACACTGGTCGTGGACCTGAAGGTAAGGTTGCTGAAATCATTACCCACGCTCGTGAGCACGTGGTTGGTGAGTTCACACTTGGTTCAGAATACAAGGGCTACGTTGGAAGTATTCGTTTGACGGATAAGAAGTTTGCGTCATTCGAATTCTTGGTTAAGGAAGGTGGCGTTTCAGCTACCGACGGCGAAGTGGTTGTGGCCTCAATTGACCAATACCCTTCAGCCGTTGCACCAAAGCGCTTCACGGGTGCGATTACGGAGAAGGTCGGATACAAGGATGATCCTGGTGTCGACATTCTACAAATCGTGTACAACCACGATGTGCCACACGTCTTCCCAGAAGCTGTGTTGGAACAAGCAAACAAGATTCCTGATGAAGTGCAAGACTTCGAGCGTGAGGGTCGTGAAGATATCACAGATCAACCACTTGTAACGATTGACGCCATTGAGTCTAAGGACTTGGACGACGCCGTAGTTGTTTGGAAGTTGCCAAACGGAAACTTCCACTTGGGTGTTCACATTGCCGACGTGTCACACTACGTTGTTGAAGGTACACCATTGGATGAGGAAGCTTACAACCGTGGCACGTCAGTTTACTTGACGGACCGTGTCATTCCAATGTTGCCACGTAACATCTCTAACGGAATTGCGTCATTGAACCCTGGTGTTGACCGTTTGGCCATGTCTGCCGAAATGGAATTCACACCAGCTGGTGATTTGGTAAACCACCGTTTGCACACCTCAGTTATGCGTTCACACGCTCGTATGACGTACAAGGCAGTTAATGCTATCTTGGCTGGTGACGAAGAAACGCGTTCAGAGTACAGCGACCTTGTGCCAATGTTCGAAGAAATGGAACAATTGCACAATGCGTTGGCCGCTAAGCGTACGGAACGTGGTGCAATCGAATTTGATGCACCTGAGGCAAAGATTATCGTTGATGAGACGGGTAAGCCAACGGATATCGAATTGCGTGAGCGTGGTTTGTCAGAACGTATGATTGAGTCATTCATGTTGGCAGCCAACGAAACGGTTGCCATGCACTTTGATCAAGCAAACGTGCCATTCTTGTACCGTATTCACGAGTCACCAGATGCTGACCGTGTTCAAAACTTCGTGGACTTTGTGAAGGCCCTTGGTGCACCGGTTAAGATTGACCCAGAAAACATCAAGTCAACTGACTTGCAAGCTATCCACAACTTCTTCTTGGATCGTCCAGAAGAACAAATGGTTTCAACCATGATGTTGCGTACGATGAAGCAAGCCAAGTACTCAGACCAACCATTGGGACACTTTGGTATTGGTGCTGAATACTACACACACTTCACATCACCAATTCGTCGTTACCCTGATTTGACGGTTCACCGTTTGATTAAGTGGTACGAGAAGAACGGTTTGGGTGAAGAGGCACAAGCTAAGTACCGTGATAAGTTGGCTCAAATTGGTGAGGATACGTCAGTTCGTGAGCGTCGTGCCGTTGATACTGAACGTGATACGGATGCCATGAAGAAGGCCGAGTTCATGGAGGACAAGGTTGGCGACGAATTCGAGGCAGTGGTAAACGGTGTCTTGAAGTTTGGTATGTTCGTTTCATTGGAGAACACGGTTGAAGGTTTGATTCACACGTCAAACTTCACAGATGACCAATATGTCTACGATGAAGCGCACATGGCTTTGATTGGCCGTCGTTTCCACCACATCTACCAAATCGGACAACCGGTTAAGGTACGTTTGATTCGTGTTGATAAGGAACAATCAGCTTTGGACTTCGTTTTGGTTGATCCAGATGCTGCTCCAATCACTGACATCAAGGTGCCAGAGGACCGTCGCGGTGCCTTTGGTGGTCGCAACCGCGGTGAGCGTCGTAGCAACGACAAGAACAACCGCTCAAGCAAGGGTGGTAAGACTCACAACGGTGGAAAGCCATTCGGTGCAAAGTCAGACCGCAAGCCTGAATCAAAGCACCAGAATACCAACCGTAAGGGACGTCACTAAACAAGAGCATAGAGCAACGTTTTTCTCGTGAAACGAGAAAATTGGGTACCCGGAGTTGCGGCAGGCGTTTACAACAGAAAGCTTTAGGAGGTCGTTAAAGATGGCCAAGAAGAAGTCAAATGCAGATGGTGCATTGGCAACAAACAATAAAGCAAAGTACAACTACTTTATCGGCGAAACGTATGAAGCCGGTATTGAACTGACAGGAACAGAAATCAAGTCAGTTCGTGCCAGCAAGATTACAATTGCGGATGGGTTCATTCAAATTCGTGACGGCCAAGCTTGGTTGGACAACGTTCACATTAGTCCATTTGAGCAAGGTAACCGTTTCAATCACGAACCCTTGCGTAGTCGTCGATTGTTGTTGCACAAAAAAGAAATCAAAGCGCTAGGTGAAGCAACGGCACAACAAGGCAAAACAATTGTGCCATTGCGCGTTTACTTGAAGCATGGTTTCGCCAAGGTATTGATTGGCGTTGCGACTGGTAAGCACAACTACGATAAGCGTGAAACAATTAAAAAGCGTGATCAAGACCGCGATTTGCGTCGCAGCCTAAAGGTCCGATAATGAAAACGAGCCGATATGACAAATATCGGCTCGTTTTTGCATGTAATCGGTATTCAAAGGGATATAATGACTGTATATCTGGGGGTAAATGATTATGAAAATTCAGAAGGACTTGCGTTATGGTACAGATGCTATGCAACAGCTCGATATTTATGCGCCTGATAATGCGATTGCGGATATCGTACTCGTGCACGGCGGTGGCTGGTGGCAAGGTGATAAGCGCAAAGAAGATGAATTAGCTGGAAAATTGGTTGCAGCTAATTTTCGCGTCGCAGCCATTAACTACCGATTGGCGGATGGTGAGAAGGCCGAGAATATTTTTCCAACGCAACGTGAAGATGCAGTGATGGCGGTTAATTGGTTGGTTGAGAATGCTGGATTCCGACTCGATAAATTGGTCATGTGGGGCGCTTCTTCAGGCGGAAATATTGCACTTGAAGCAGCACAAATCTTAGACGTACCGACTGTGTCTTGGTCTGGTCTCAATGATTTGGCCGGCTTTATGGCAAACCATCCTAACATTGTTGGCAAGAAGCTGATTATCGGTGCGGACGTGAAGTCAAAAGACATTGATCAAGATGGCGACAATCAAGCTTATTACAAGTGGTTGGTCGATAATTTAACCGCGAATGGTCAAGTAGCATATGCCGATGCGACAATTTATGACCGGCTAACGACGGCAACAAAGCCGGTCTTTATTGCGAATTCGATGAATGAGCTCGTACCAGTTGGAGAAGTGGCGACGTTGATGAATCGCCTGATTAATTTAGGAGTTGGCGTCGAAACAATGGTGCTACCTGGTAGTCGTCATGGTGAAGGCTATATGGATGATGCCTTGCCAGCTTCAATCGCCTTTGTCACTCGCGTTCTAGAATTAGGTGATTAGTGATGGCAGATGGACAAAAGACACAGTCAATTACGGTTTCTCTAGGGGCGTTTTCCTTCGTAACGGCTTTATCTGGTGCCAGTGTCACACTAGCGTTGCCCAGAATGGCGCAAGCGTTTGATGTCAGCGCGACATTGAGTACACAAGTTGTGCAAGTGGGGCTGATTACGACGGTCATCTTCCTGGTTATGTTTGGTCATGCAGGGGATGTGTTTTCTAAAAATGCCGTTTATCGTGCTGGGGGATGGGTGTTTATTATCGGTTCGCTACTAACCGGATTAGCACCTAGTTTTATGGGCGTGTTAGTCGGTCGTTTTATTCAAGCGATTGGTTCGGCAATGGTTATGGCGAATGCAATGGGGATTATTAATGAGCACTTTTCGGACAAAGAACGCTCAAAAGCCCTCGCGTATAATTCGATGTTTATTTCAGTTGGTTCAATTTCTGGGCCAGCAGTTGGTGGGTTAATTACGTCAACCTTGTCATGGCGCTGGATCTTTTTGCTGAACGTTCCCGTAGCCATCTTGATTATGTTGTGGGCAAAGAATGCTTTTCCACGCCCCAAAGTATCACTTGCTGCGATTCGTGAACAAGCGTCGCGCGTGAACTGGGTTGGCCAAGTGATTTTTTCAATCGGTATTGTACTCATGTTTAGCAGTAGCTGGATTAAAATTCCAGGCTTGGATCAATTTACAAATCTAATGGTCTTCCTCATTGGTGGTGGTATCATCACAGCGTTGTCGTTCCTACAGGATGACTTTGCACCATCGCCCTGGATTGATCCGCAGGTGCTACGAAACGTGACGTTCTTAACGTCGACTAGTGTGCTGTTCTTAGCGATGTTTGTTAATTCGTTTTCAAACATTTTACTGCCGTTCTACCTACAAGATTATTTGCCATTTTCACCTGGCCAAAGTGGTCTTATTGTCGCTGTCCAATCAGTGGTAATGCTCATGCTGTCGCCGTTTGTTGGTCGCTTGGCTGCAAATCCTGCAAGGCGCCCACATTTGGTCACGATTGGCTTGATTATGTTGCTAGTATCGCAAATTGGTTATGCGTTTTACGGTGGCCAAGTTGGGTTAGGGTACATCCTGTGGCCCATTATTGTGAATGGGATTGGGATGGCATTTACATTGACGCCGAATAATTCAATCACAATGGGATTAGTTTCGCCAAAACTGGCCGGTGTTGCTGGGTCGATGAATTCTTTGTTCCGCACAATTGGGATGGCTGTTGGAATTAGTTTTGCAACTAATTTCTTATATGCGCAACTTCCTGGTGTAGAGCACATTACCCGCGGATTAGGAGCGACCTATTTGCATGCGAGTCGCGTCGTCTTTTATGTGGCAGTGTTTGCATCACTCGTCGCACTTATCGTAAATGTGTGGCGAACAGCGACCAGTAAATCGGAAATGTGAGGAAACATGACATCACACAACATCTTTTTGGGGAATGATAGTAAGATACTAGCATATAGAAGAACTAGGGTGATTTAGGAGGAATACGTCATGCATAAATGGCTGACAGGTTTGGTAGTACTAGCTGCGACAATCATGGGGTTAGTAGCTGGGGCACCAAACGCACAGGCTGCATCACACTACACCATTACAACTGATACGACATTCCCGCCATTTGAGTTCCAAACTCAAGGTGGTGACTACCGTGGTATCGATATGGATATGCTGAAGGAAATTGCGAAGCGCGAGGACTTCACTTACACGTTGAAGCCAATGAGTTTCAACGCTGGTGTGCAGGCGGTGCAAGCTGGTCAAGTCGATGGTATCTTGGCCGGTATGTCAATTACTGATGAACGTAAGCAAACGTTTGATTTCGGAACGCCATACTACAAGAGTGGTATTGTCATGGCTGTTGCTAACAAGTCTAAGGTTGATTCATTGGATGACTTGAAGGGGAAGACGGTTGCGGCTAAGACGGGTAGTTCCGGTGCGATGTATGCGCAACGCATGGCTAAGAAGTACGACTTTAAGATTACGTACTTCAATGACTCAAACACGATGTACAATGACGTTATCATTGGTAACACAGTAGCGGCGTTTGAAGATCAACCGGTTATGGCCTATGCCATTCAACAAGGTACGAAGATGAAAATCGTGACGGATCCGGCTGATGGAAACTGGTACGGTTTTGGTGTTAAGAAGGGTGATAATGCTGAGCTGTTGAAGAAGTTCAACGCAGGTTATGCCAAGATTGTTAAGGACGGAACCTACGATAAGATTGTTAACCGTTACCTTGGTGAAGGTGGTTACAACTACAAGGAAAACGCGGCTGCTAAGTCAGCTGCCGACCAGTCAATTTGGTCATTGATTCAAGAAAACAAGGCCGCCTTGTTGGATGGTTTGATTAAGACGTTGCAACTAACGGTTGTTGGTATCGTTTTGGCCGCCATTTGGGGTGTTTTGTTGGGTGTGATGGGTGTTGCGCCAAGTAAGTTGGTTCGTGGTATCTCATCAACGATTATTTACATCTTCCGTGGTCTACCAATGCTAGTTTTGGCGTTCTTTATTTACATCGGAATTCCTAACTTAACGGGTCAAAAGATTCCAGCATTTACGGCTGGTGTGATCACGTTGATTTTGAATGAAGGTGCCTACATTGGTGCGTTCGTGCGTGGTGGATTTAAGTCAGTTGACCCTGGTCAATTGGAAGCTGCTCGTTCATTGGGAATGCCATACGGTAAGGCGATGCGTAAGGTTGTGATGCCACAAGGAATTCGCTTGACGATTCCAAGTTTCATTAACCAATTCATCATTACGTTGAAGGATACGTCAATCTTGTCAGCAATCGGTATTATCGAATTGACGCAAACTGGAACATTGATCATTGCGCGTAACTTGCAAGGATTCAAGGTTTGGTTGATGATTGCCGTTTTGTACTTGATTGTCATCACGTTGTTGACGTGGTTATCTAACTGGGTAGAAAAGAGGATTAACTAATGGCAGCGATTGTTGAAGTTAAAGATGTCCACAAGAGTTACGGTAAAAACGAAGTCCTAAAGGGCATTAGTTTGGACGTTGAAGAAGGCGAAGTTGTCGTTATGATTGGGCCTTCTGGTTCAGGTAAGTCAACTTTCTTGCGTTCACTAAACAAGCTAGAAGAAATTAATTCTGGTCAAATCAAGATTAATGGTTGGGACTTGGTTGATCCAAAGAACAACATTGATAAGACCCGCGAAACGATTGGGATGGTGTTCCAACACTTTAACCTATTCCCACACTTGACGGTTTTGCAAAACATGATGTTGGCACCGGTCGAAGTGGCTGGTCAAACGAAGGCTGAAGCAGAAGAAACAGCGCGTGCGTTGTTGGCCCGCGTTGGCTTGGCAGATAAGGCAGATGTTAAGCCAAACACTTTGTCAGGTGGACAAAAGCAACGTGTCGCCATTGCGCGTGCGTTGGCCATGAATCCTAAGATTATGTTGTTTGACGAACCAACGTCAGCCCTTGACCCAGAAATGGTTGGGGATGTCTTGGGTGTTATGAAGGAACTTGCTGAAGAGGGGATGACGATGATTGTCGTAACCCACGAAATGGGCTTTGCCAAGCAAGTTGCGGATCGTGTTGTATTCTTTGCGGATGGTTACATTCGTGAAGAAGGCACACCAGAAGAAGTATTCAACAACCCACAAGATGACCGCACGAAGGAATTCTTGGACAAGGTCTTGAATGTTTAAGCGCAAATGAAAACCGCGTATCCACTGATTTGGTGGGTACGCGGTTTTTAGTTTTAAATGGGGTTACTCTGTCAACTTCAAGCCAACAGCAGCTGCTAGAATCAAAGCGATGAACAAGATACGCTTCCAGTCGCGGGATTCGCCGTAGAAGAGCATACCGACTAGGGTACCACCAACTGTTCCGATTCCCGTCCAAACAGCATAGGCGGTTCCCAATGGAATGTCGCGGATACCGAGCGATAGGAATGACAGACTAAAGCCGAAGCTAAGTAACAATCCGACAATAGCCCCCAGTGACGGCGACGGTGCCATTCGTTCATCATCACAACACCACAACACCACTCGTTTCACCAAGTCCAGCGATAATAATAAATAACCAAGACATATTAGGCATCCTCCATAAGCTTCAAACCGATTACGCCGAATAACAAAACGGCAATCAATGATAGTTGAATGGCGTTCATGGCCTCACCGTAGAACATCCAGTTTGCAACAATTGTGGCAGCTGTCCCTAGGCCAACGAAGATGGCATAAACAGTGCCGACTGGTAACTCGTCACTGGCTTTCAAAATCATAAAGAATGACAGAATCAGTGAAGCGGCTGTGAGCAGGTACATTGGCCAAGTCTCAGAGTGCTTCATACCAAGCACCCACATGGGCTCTAAGACAACCGCTGCGGCGACTTTTAGCCAGGGGTTTGATAGTTTCATATAAATCTCCTTGACGCATTAAAACAAGAAAAGCCTGGGAGTTAGCGGCACATTTGTCGTTAACTCCCAGGCTTTTGTCCTTCCGTGTACGTGCAAAGCACGCGTTTGCTCTTGGACCAGACCACTACGTGCGGAACCCTAGCAAACTTTTTAATGCGATTTAATTGATGATTCCAGTCTATCAGACTGGGTTTGACCTGGCAACTCGGTATGCAATTCGTAAGACGACCCGAGCATGCGCTGGGGTGTTGCGAAGAATGACAGCCAAGGAGCTGTGCGACCGCTGGCGATAAATTGCCAACGATCCAAGAAGGCAGCAATCAAAACGAGTTGCGCTTCATTTGGCTCATCATAAATGTTGATGGCCAAACGACCATCGTTATTTGGCTGCGTGATTGCCAGTTGGTGGTGTAGGTGGGTGATTTGAAATTTTTGTTTGTCCAGATTACCCAGAATTAACCAATTCAAACCACTCACAAATGATATTTCGTGTAGTTGCAATGATAGGCCGATTGAACCTACTTGCTGCCCGTTAACTGTCATTGTGAAACGGGGCAGAAAACCTAATGAAGCCTGTTCGAGTTCGGCTAAGACCGTTGCGCTTTGATTAAGTATTCGAAGGGTATTACCCTTTTGACCCATTTCTCCGGTAATATAATAAGCGATGGCTCCGGTAGCGTCTGTTACAAGACTCATGCCGGTTGCCGAGTGGGTAACTTGTGTTAATCGTAATTGACGCATCCCAAAGTCCTCCTTATGACTATTATATAGAATTCACAGAAGAAAAGCGGTGATTAACATGGAGAAATTATCAAAAACAGATTGGTGGGGACCGTTGCAAACTGCTATGGGCCCCGAATATTGGGAACGTGTGGCAACCTTTTTGAAGGATGTTTATGCACATGGTGAGGTCTATCCGGCCTTGCCAAATGTTTTTGCAGCACTTGTTGCGACACCTCTAACTGATGTCAAAGTTGTGATCCTTGGTCAAGATCCGTATCCAAATCCAGGTCAGGCGCAGGGGTTAAGTTTTTCGGTACCGGCTGAAATGGCCTTGCCTAAATCCTTAATCAATATTTATCGAGAACTGGCGGATGATTTGCAAGGTGCAGTGCCAGCTGATGGTGATTTGCATCGTTGGGCAGAACAGGGTGTCTTATTGTTGAATACTGTGCTCACTGTGCCAGCCCATCAAGCAGGTGGGCATGCTGGCCAAATTTGGGAACCACTAACTGATGCCATTATTTCATTAGTTGCCCAGCAAGCGCAGCCAACTGTCTTTATTCTTTGGGGCAAGCAGGCTCAGGCCAAGCGCAAGCTAATTGTCGGTGAACACAATTTGATTTTAGAAGCGCCGCATCCAAGTCCCTTGTCAGCTTATCGTGGATTTTTCGGGTCAAAGCCATTTAGTCAAACGAATGATTTTCTGCGTGAAAACGGCGTTAAACCAATTAATTGGGCTTGATGTGAAAAAAATCACAATATTTCCCCCTTTTCACTAGTAAATGGGCTGATTATTTGTAATAATAGGTTTTGTAATATAAATAACGATTTTAAAAGTGGAGGTTTTCCATCATGGAACTCTTTGAACAATTGTCATCACAAATTAAGGGTCAAGGTAAGACTTTGGTATTCCCTGAAGGGGAAGACATACGTATCCAAGGCGCAGCTATTCGTTTGGCTGCCGAAGAATTGGTAAAGCCAATTTTGTTGGGTAACAAGGCTGAAATCGAAGCAACTGCAGCAGCAAACAACTTCGACTTGTCAGGTGTTCAAATCGTGGACCCAGCTGAGTATCCAGCTGAAGCCCGTGAGAAGATGGTTGATGCATTGGTTGAGCGTCGTAACGGTAAGACAGACGCGGCTACTGCTTCAAAGTGGTTGGAAGACGTAAACTACTTCGGAACGATGTTGGTATACCTTGGTGTTGCTGACGGTATGGTTTCAGGTGCAACTCACCCAACTGGTGACACTGTACGTCCTGCTTTGCAAATCATCAAGACGGCACCAGGTTCATCACGTATCTCAGGTGCATTCGTGATGCAACGCGATGATGAGCGTTACATCTTTGCCGATGCTGCTATCAACATCGACATCGATGCACAAACGATGGCTGAAATTGCTATCCAATCAGCTAACACGGCTAAGGTATTTGGAATCGATCCTAAGGTTGCAATGTTGAGCTTCTCAACGAAGGGTTCAGCTAAGGCACCACAAGTTGATAAGGTTGCTGAAGCAACGTTGTTGGCTAAGACGGCTGCTCCTGAGTTGGCTATTGATGGTGAATTGCAATTCGACGCTGCCTTTGTAGAGTCAGTTGCTGCTGCTAAGGCGCCAGAATCAGAGGTTGCTGGTCACGCTAACGTCTTCGTATTCCCTGACTTGCAATCAGGTAACATCGGTTACAAGATTGCACAACGTTTGGGTGGTTTCGAAGCTATCGGACCTGTTTTGCAAGGTTTGGCAAAGCCAATCTCAGACTTGTCACGTGGTGCTAACGAAGAAGATGTCTACAAGGTAGCCATCATCACGGCAGCCCAAGCAATGGCCTAATTAAAGATTGAAAATGAACTCATGGATCGATTGGTCCGTGAGTTTTTTTGTTCCCAAATTGGTGAGAGAAACGCCTAAAAACGTAGTCCCGCTAATGGGAAACGGCTTCCTTTTTCGTCTGTAATCTGTCTGTCAAAAATGGTATACTTATAGCTATGAGATTAGCAGTGAATACAGTAGAAGAAACACAAGCATTGGCTGCTAAACTAGCGGCCAATGTCCAACCAGGGGACACGATCTTATTGAACGGTGACCTTGGTGCCGGAAAAACAACCTTTACCCAAGGATTTGCCAGGGCGCTTGGTATTAAGCGTCCTTTGAAGAGTCCGACATTTACATTGGTACGTGAATATCAAACAGAAAATTTCCCACTATACCACTTGGACGTTTATCGTTTGGGTGAAGAAGGTGGGGCTGAAGAATTAGGCCTAGCTGAATATTTTGGCGGTGAGGGTGTTGCTTTGATTGAATGGTCAGAGTTTATCCAATCTGAATTGCCAACTGATGTGTTAACGATTGACTTGGATCGTGTCGCATCAGACACGACAGGTAACCAACGCACAATTACGGTTAGTGCAAAAGGCCCTCGTAGCCAGGCACTATTAGCAGCTGTCGAAGGAGAAGCGTAATGGATGTCATGATTAGACCAGCTGAAGGTCAAGATGCTAAGCCAATGTTGGCGTTGTTGCATCAGTTGCAATCAGAATCAACGACCTTCATGGTGGCTCAGGATTTGGGCAAAGTTGATGATGTAACCGAGGCCGATAATATCAGCTACTTACAATCAACGACCAACAACATTATTTTGTTGGCAGCTAGTGACGAAGGTGACTTGTTTGGCATTATTTCAGCGGCTGCGTTACCAAATCAACCACGCGAAGTGGAAGTAGGTGTGGCAGTACTTGAAGCTTATCAAGGCTTTGGCTTGGCCCAAGCCTTGATTGCGGAAATGTTGGATTGGGCAACTGATTATAGCTCAGTCGATATCATCCGTTTGACGGTGCAAGCACATAACGCGCCGGCTATTCATATTTATGAGAAGTTTGGCTTTGAGCGTGTAGCTGGTTCTGATGCAATCGTCCTTGACGGTGCAGGCAAGCCGGTAGCAGCCTTTGATATGATGCTCGACATTAGAAACTAACAATTGAGGAATAGATAACATGAATTTTGTCGCAATGGACTTTGAAACAGCGAGTGCACAGCGTCATAGTGCCGTTTCAATGGCACTTGTGGTGGTGCGCGACAATGTACTCGTTGATGAATTTTATACGTTAATTAAGCCGGAATCATATTTCGATGCCCGCAATACCAAAATTCACGGTATTACGGAAGCGGATGTTGCTGATGCACCGAAGTTTCCAGCAGTATGGGATCACATCAAGCAATTTTATACACCAAATCAATTAGTGATTGCGCACAATGCGCCATTTGATAATGGGGTATTGCGTGAGACGTTAGGACACTATGGTATTTCAGCGCCACATTATTTGTCGTTGGACACTGTCCGTACCTCACGCAAGTTGTATCCCCAACTACCAAATCACAAGCTGAACACAGTTGCAGCTGCGTTGAACATTGATTTGGAACACCACCACAACGCTTTGGATGATACGGTTGCAGCAGCACGCATCTTGGTGACACAAGCTGAGCAATTCGGGGTTGATCCATTGAAACAATTAGTAAAAGTTATTTAGCGGAGAAAGAGTGATGACAACACAACTAAAGACAGCCTTTCCAGGGCTAGAAATTCAACAAAACGTTGATTTGTCAGCATACACAAACACACGAGTTGGTGGAAATGCCGAATGGGCATTCTGGCCACATGATGACGAAGAGTTACGTGATGTCTTGTTGTACGCCAACGACAATGAAATGCCGGTGACAGTCCTTGGAAATGCGTCTAACTTGATTATTACGGATGCTGGTCTAGTGGGCTTAGTTATTTTCTTGACTAAGATGACTGACATCGCAGTATCTGGTACGCGCATTAAAGCCCATGCTGGAGCTGCCATTATTGATGTGACCCAAGTAGCTCGTGAACATGATTTGTCAGGTATCGAGTGGGCTGCAGGTATCCCCGGTTCCGTTGGTGGTGCCGTTTACATGAACGCAGGCGCTTACGGTGGTCAGGTTGATGAATGGCTTGAATCAGCTGACGTTATGACGCCAACTGGTGAAATTAAGACGTACACAAACGAAGAATTGGCATTTGCCTACCGCCACAGTTTGGTACAAGAAACCGGCGATGTCATCTTGGCCGCAACATTTAAGTTGGAACCAGGAGATAGTGCTGAAATTGAAGCCAAGATGGAAGATTTCAACCAAAAGCGTGCAAGTAAGCAACCTTTGGAGTTCCCATCTTGCGGTTCTGTGTTCAAGCGTCCAGAAGGTTACTTTGCTGGCAAATTGATTATGGATGCTGGCTTGCAAGGCTTCCAAATTGGGGGCGCACAAGTGTCAACAAAGCACGCAGGCTTCATCGTAAATCGTGGGAATGCAACCGGTTCAGATTACATCAACGTGATTAAGCACGTGCAATCAGTCGTCAAGGAAAAGTTTGGCGTTGATTTAGAAACTGAAGTGCGTATTTTGGGATTGTAATTTGTAATTGAATTAGGGGAGGATTTATGGAGTTATTACAAACCATAGTGGCGTTAACGTCATTGGTGGTCATTAGTAATATTTTGTCTCACTTCCTCAAACGTGTGCCGGTCAGCTTGATCCAAATCGCTTTGGGTCTGCTGGCCGCTTTGTTTTTTAATCTACACGTTGAGTTAGAGACAGAATGGTTCTTGTTGCTGTTTATTGCACCGCTTTTGTATTCCGATGCTTGGCGCTTTCCAAAGAAAGAACTTTGGGAGCTTCGCGGAGCCATTTTCGGGAATGCCATTTTATTGGTATTTATTACGACAATCTTAGGCGGATTTATTATTTATGCTTTGGTACCGGAGTTACCATTACCGGTCGCTTTGGCCATCGCGGCTATCTTGTCACCGACTGATCCGGTGGCCGTGGCAGCGATTGCCAAGCAGGCTAAATTACCACCATCAATCATGCACTTGGTTGCTGGTGAAAGTTTGATTAACGATGCCAGTGGTTTGGTGGGATTCAAGTTTGCTGTCGCAGCTGCCTCAGCGGGAACGTTCTCACTATTTGCCGCAACATCTAACTTCCTATACATCTCTTTGATGGGAACGGTTGTTGGATTAGTATTGGGATTTGCATTGAACACCTTGGGCGACTGGTTATCAGCTCACGGTAATACTGATGTTGTCTTCCGCGTGGTGTTACAACTGTTCACACCATTCTTGGTTTACCTTTTGGCGGAAGAATTACACACATCTGGTGTTATCGCAGTCGTGGTGGCTGCTATTGTCCAGAATTTGCACACGCAGAATGACGCAGATTATTCTGGTGAGTTGCACGTGGTTGGTATCAATACCTGGAACGTGTTTGGTTATCTTTTGAATGGCTATATTTTCGTTATCTTGGGAATTGAATTGCCATTGGCGACGAACCTCGGAAATTCAGTTTCACTACCAATGGCGTTGCTATATGCTGTCATTACGTGGCTGGTCATCTTCGGTATGCGTGTGATTTGGACATACATTAACCAATGGGTTCGCTTGAAGAACCACAAGAACGAAACCGCTTCTTGGCGTGTGGCGTTGTTGTCAGGATTATCAGGTGTCCGTGGTGCCGTGACAATGGCCGGTGTGTTGTCTGTGCCATTGATGACAGACTCAGGGTTACCATTCCCACAACGTTCACTGATGCTATTTATTGCAGCGATTGCGATTATCATTTCGTTGTTGGCTGCGGTTATCTTTTTGCCACTGTTGGCTGAAAAGCCCAAGACACAGGTGCCACCTGGTGACACAGAAGCGCATCCGGTCGTTGCCCAACACATGTCTGAAGCACGTGCGCGTGTTTATGTGTTGCAGTCAGCGGTTCGTGAAATTGAGACACGTCGTCGTGAATCAAATCAAGCGATTGCCTACGAAATTATTTTGCGTTACCAAATGCAAATTCGTCAGTTGCAGATGCGCTTTATGAAGGCGGATAAGTTGAGCCCAATTTTGAAGGCTGAAATCAACCTACGTGAAATTGCGTTGGATGCTGAGCGTAGTGCGCTACGAAAGCTATTAGTTGAAGAGCGCATTACACCACTGGTCTTTGCGAGTGAAAACCGTCGCATTGATCGTATGGAAGCTGACTTGGACGACTTGGTGACGCACGATAAGCGCAAGCGCACGTGGCGTCAGTTGAAGCGGTTTGTTATCATGACACGACGTTCAATTCGTGTTTGGTTGAGTGATGATTCATCTGATCGCTTGATTGCTGAGTACAAGGTCGCTCGTCATGAGGCGGCTAAGGAAGCGATTGCTGCGATTTCGGATTATCTTGAGAGTGAAGCTGGTCAAGCTTCAAAGACTGATCAAACGGCAGCTTACAATTTGATTATTACGTACCGTTCACGCCTTGAGCACGACAAGCATGACCATGGTGGTCCGCAACAAGAAGCCTTGGTTCGCATGGACCTAGAAGTTGCCGGTTTGAATGCCCAACGTGAAGCGACGCAACATTTGTACGACGCGCACTTTATCTCAGCGGAGACGGGGTTGAATATTCGTCAGATGATTAATTTTGCTGAAGCTGGTATGTTGACTGATGAAGAAGAATAGGGGGACGTTATGAACATTGATTTTGAATCACTCATAAAAACTATTAGCGTCGTCCGTATTATCGATATTGTCATCGTTTGGTGGCTGTTGTACCGCTTAATGATGTTGATTCGCGGAACGAAAGCCGTCACGTTGCTACGTGGTGTTGGTATCGTTATCGCGGTTAAGCTAATCAGTTGGTATGTTGGTTTGACGACCATTTCCTGGTTGACTGATCAAATCATTAATTGGGGAGTTATTGCATTGGTGGTTGTGTTCCAGCCAGAAATTCGTCGTGGTTTGGAACACTTGGGACGCTCAGCTTTGTTCAAGCAAAAGCAAGCTTACCAACAAGAAACGCGTTTGATTAATGAACTGGATGATGCCATTCAATATATGTCAAAGCGTCATATCGGGGCCTTGATTTCAATTGAAATGGAAACCGGTTTGGAAGAATACATTGAAACGGGTATTAAAATTGATGCTGAAGTTTCAAGTCAATTATTGATTAATACGTTTATCCCGAATACGCCGTTGCACGATGGCGCGGTTATCATTAAGGACGCACGATTGGCAGCAGCTGCGGCTTACTTGCCTTTGTCTGATAATCCAACGATTCCCAAGGAATTGGGAACTCGTCACCGTGCGTCAGTGGGTATTTCGGAAGTAACGGATGCCCTAACGATTGTTGTGTCGGAAGAAACAGGGGATGTCTCAATCACGCGTAATGCGGAATTGATGCAATCACTGTCTCGCGAAGACTATCGCAAGTACTTAACACGTCAGTTGGTGCCAGCTGATGGGGATGTCAAGCAGACATGGTGGTCACGCGTGATGCCATTTGGTAAGCGAGGTGAGAAGTAACATGAAAAAAGGATATGACAAAATTGTCTATGTTGTTGCGACTTTGCTTGTTGCCATCTTAATGTCAGCCTACGCGGACGGCCAATCTAATGGGACAACGCGTACGAAGACTGCGACGAGCGAGTCTACCACGGGGTTGCTCAAAGGGACGGTATCCTCTAAAACGGAAACTGTCGCAGTACCTGTGCAATTGACGGGGATTGATACAGATGACTATTACATTAACGGGGTGCCGGATACGGTTGATGTGACGCTAACCGGTTCATCAGCGTTAGTAACGGCCGCTAAGAACACTAAGAACTTCCAAGTCTATGCTGATTTGAAGAAGTTGACTGATGGTGAGCACACAGTTGCTTTGAAAGTTTCAGGGTTGAATCGCGATTTGACTTATAAGCTAGCGAAGCAGAAACTAACGATTACTATATACAAGCGTACGTCTGCTTATTACACGGTCCACACGGACTACAATAAGGATGCGATTGCTGATGGTTACACAGTTGGTACGGTGACATCTTCAGTGAATAACGTGCAATTGATGGGACGTCAAAGTGCAATTGATTCAGTTGCAAGCGTTGTCGCTGCGGTTAATTTGCAACGTGATACGAAGAAATCTGTTTCACAGGAAGTTAATCTGCAAGCGCTTGATGTGAATGGTCACGTGGTTGACGTGGCGATTTCACCACAAGTGACGACGGTGAAGATTCCAGTTTCTGCTGGAACAGGCACGAAGCAAGTGCCGATTGCAATTAAAACAAAGAACGGCAATGCCGATAATTTCGATCTTACAGGCTCTGTGAATGAAATCACGGTTCGTGGTAAGATTGATGTATTAAACAAATTAAAGGAAATTCCAGTTACTGTTGATTTGTCTGGCGTTGCAAGTGCGTCATCACAGATGATTACTGTTAACACGCCAGAAGGTACAGACAGCGTTGATCCAACGACAGTAACGATTACAATTACGCCGAAGGAGCAAAATTAAGACATGGTTGAATTACATTACTTTGGAACAGATGGGGTTCGCGGTATCGCGAACAAGGAGCTAACGCCTGAGTTGGCTTTTCGACTAGGACGAATGGGTGGTGCGGTATTGACGCGTCACGCTGAAGGACGTCGCCCACGTGTGTTGGTAGGACGTGATACACGTATGTCTGGTCAAATGCTTGAACATGCATTGATTGCTGGTTTGCTTTCTGTTGGAATTGAAATCTTGCGTTTGAACGTTATTTCAACGCCAGGTGTTGCTTACTTGGTTCGTGCACAAAAGGCTGATGCTGGTGCACAAATCACAGCGTCACACAACCCTGCTGAAGATAACGGTATCAAGTTCTTTGGTGCTGATGGTTTCAAGTTGTCAGACGAATTGGAAGCTGAAATTGAAGCGTTGTTGGATGCACCAGAGGATACGTTGCCTCGTCCAGCTGCTGAAGGTTTGGGAACTGTTTCAGACTTCCCAGAAGGCGCTGCCAAGTACCTTGAGTACTTGCAAACAACGATTCCTGATAACTTGGATGGCATGAATATTGCCATTGATGCTGCCAATGGTGCAACATCAGGTCTTGTCGCAAACTTGTTTGCTGATATGGGTGCCGATTTCGTTACGATGGCAACATCACCAGATGGGTTGAACATCAACAAGGGCGTTGGTTCAACACACCCAGAAGCAATTGCTAAGTTCACGGTTGAAAATGGTGCCCAAGTTGGGTTGGCCTTTGACGGTGACGGTGACCGTTTGATTGCCGTTGACGAAAACGGTGACATCGTTGACGGTGACAAGGTGATGTTTATCACGGGTAAGTACTTGTCAGAGCACGGTCGTTTGAAGCAAGACACAATTGTGACGACCGTTATGTCAAACATTGGGATGTACAAGGCGATGGCTGAGCACAACATTTCATCTGTTAAGACGGCGGTTGGTGATCGTTACGTTGTTGAAGAGATGTTGAAGTCAGGTTACAACCTTGGTGGTGAGCAATCTGGTCACGTGGTCTTCTTGGACTGGTCAACGACTGGAGACGGTATGTTGACGGCGTTGCAATTGTTGCACGTCATGAAGTCAACGGGTAAGAAGTTGTCAGAGCTTGCGGCTGAGATGACGGTATTCCCACAAAAGTTGGTTAACGTGAAGGTACAAGACAAGAAGGCTGCGTTGGCAAACGAAGCTATCAAGCAAGTGATTGCTGAAGTCGAAGCTGAGATGGGCGACAATGGTCGTGTTCTAGTTCGTCCTTCAGGTACGCAAGACTTGTTGCGTGTCATGGCCGAAGCACAAACTGAAGAACTTGTTGGTGAGTACGTTGACCGTATCGTTGCGGTTGTACGTAAAGAAGTTGGGGTAGACTAATAATGGCTGCAGAGTATCAAACGCTTGATATCATTGAAGAAATTACGCGTAATGATGGCTCGACCTACAAAGAAATTGGAAATCTATTGCATAATGGTCAAGCTGAGTACGCGGCTGAGCAGGGGATGATTAAGAGTGTCCGCATTCTTAAGATTAATATTCCGCACTCAGGAAACGTTGAAAAGTATGAAAAGTATGTAAATGAGAATTTTGAAATTCCAGAGATGGTAGCCATCAAGGAATACACTGAATGGACGAAAACACCAGAAATGGATGAGGTCATTCAGAAAATCCTCACTGAAAATCAGGTTAGTTAACCATCTAAGCAACAATCCAGTGCGATTGTTGCTTTTTTTGTATAGTTACCATATCCTTAAAGAACTTAAACATTGGGGAGGGGTGTAACTTGGCTACAATTGTTGAAAAATTAAATACGGTTCGAAATGCCAAGCACGTTTCGCTTGAAACTGTTGCCCTAAATGGTATTTCGGCTGATCGCTATCGCCAGTTTGTGCATAGTAATGACAACATTACGCTTGGGGAAATCACAACGATGCTTGATTTGTTGACGATGTCATTTGCCGAGCTGTGGATGGATACGGATGAATGGGATGACACCCATGGTGTACAGCTAGATGGCGCGCAAACGATGTCGGCTGAAAAACTGTCACAAAAGCGTGATAAGACAGAACAAGAGTATCGTAATACTGGTTATAAGGGCTTTCATTTGATTGCTTTGACGTTCGATATTTTGTATAAGCGACGTGTGCAGGAATCATATCGTGAGCCACTAGATGCTATTTTGGCTGAGCTGTCGCGCTATCAGATGTTTACTCATTTTGAAATGCAGGTATTCTCACAACTCGCACCAGTGTTGCGGGCTTCTGAATTCTACCCGCTGTATGAAATTTTTATCCGTAGCGTTCCAGAATTCACGAGTTACATTCCACAACGGGTCGGTGAGCTTGTGCTGCGCGTTCATTATCGTGCCTTGGTGTTGTTGATTCATGACTCAGTGAATTCGGTTGAAACAATGCGTTTTGTTTTGCATGCCATTTCCAAGCAACCGAATAACGCGGGTAACTTGGAATTACGCATGCTGGCTCATTATGCTGAACTCTTAGAAGAATATTTCTTTGGCAATCCGGTTCATGCGGAAAATGAGTTCCGGATATTCATTGAAGCGGCACAACGCCGACAAGTTGCGTTAATGTCATTTGGTGAAATGACATTTGATTTAGCTGGCATTTGGCAAGTGGTCACGTCTAAGCGTCGTCACTTGAAAAATGATGGCAAGAGTTTGTTTACCAAGCCGTATGAAGATCAAACGTTTGTCTCGTTGAATGAAAATATTCGTGATAGTGTGGCGGATATTTGCAAGGTGAAGGGCATTTCTAAAGATGAATTGCTGAGTTTCGGTATTTCCAAGCAACGATTGGATACGATTGTTGACCAACCGAAATTAATGACGTTGACGGAAATGCTTAAGATGATGCATATTCTACGAGTTGAGCCGACTGATATCACGGTATATGCCAAGCTAACCGTTCGGACACCTGGCGTGGACTGGAATGACTCGTTCGCCGCTTGCACGGCCGATGATTTTAAAACGATGATTCAAACGGAAGAAGATGCGTATGAACGTACTGAAAATCCGCGTCACTTGTTGAATAGTTTTACCTATCGTGGCCTAGCAGGGCAACATCTAGTGGATAAATGGTTACTATCCGATAATGCTGCCCAGTTGGCGCGCGACGTACAAGGCTATCTGGATAGTCTACAAGTTTGGCAGGAAGCCGATCACCGTGTTGCGCGTTGGGCAATGCTGGATTGCGAGGATACTGAAGATGTTATTTACCGGGCACTATTTTTAAGTCGTCACGTGGAAAATCGCGACATCTTCCGGACGCCACTTAATGTGGTGCTCCACGACTTGGAGCCGGTCTTGATTCAGGCGCTACTCAAGCGAGGTCAAACACGTTTTGAGAAGATTTTGACCGTTATGAACCGGGCCGCTGCTGGCGACAGTAAAATTATGCAGTGGGCAAATTGGCGCACACGAATGGCAGTGAATAATTTGTACGCGACATTTTTCGATGATCCGGTTGAGGCAATGCGTCAACTAGAACGTTTCTTTACGGATTACCAGATGTTAACAGGCAAGGCATTCATCACATCACGATACCAAGTGTTGCTTAACGACATCAATGACATATATGGTCTAGCCTAAAAAAACGACCCGCACAAAATTGTGCGGGTCGTTTTTGCTACTTCTTCAAGGCTTTCTTAGTCGTCTCAACGTGTGCTTCGTATGTTGCGCGCGTAGTGGCGGGCATTTGTGTCAACATCCAGTTTGGCATCAAATTCTTCATGAAAATCCTCATCTCTTTTCTCTTGATGTTATTAGTATAGCTAGCTGTAAGTCCCATTTAACGGAAAGTATCAAAAATGAGACAAAATCGCCCGCTTTTTTCATAGTTTGTGGGTATCATGAAAGAAATGATGAAAGGAGAAGCCACCATGACGCAGATGATTGCCGAACGGATTAATGAAATTCGTAAAAACAAGAACGTTTCTGTCCAAACAATTGTGGATAACGGGATTTCGAAAAGTAAATATTTTGCTTTTGTTCGCGGCGAACGTGATTTGGCAATCAGTGATCTGCAGATTTTAATGGATGTGCTGACGATTTCATTTGCCGAATTAGTTGTGGATACTGATGTCGTGCAAGCCCCGTTTACATTGAATTTACTCCGCGCCCGTGATTTGACGTTAACTGAATTAGAGGTTTACCAAAAAGCCTTGTGGGAAAAATACCAGCGTACGCAATTGGTGGCTTATTTCCAATATAATCTGGCGTTTCAATATCTGATTGCGCATAAGCAGGGCGTAGACTGCAAACCGTTTGTGACAGCTATCTATGAAGAACTGAAAGATTATCAGTTGTTTACGTTCTTCGAAATTCAACTGTTTTCAATTATCGCGGATAAGTTGACCCCAAAGCGTTTCTATCGAATGTATGAAATCTTCACTAAGAGTATCGGGATATTCGCAGGCTACATGCCAATGCCAATCTACTTAACGATTTTGCGTATTCATTATTATGCGCTCGTACACTTGATGCGCCCAACGCTGAAATCGTTACCGACGATGCTGTTTGTGTTGGATGCCATTATTAACCAGCCAGCGCGACCATCCAACGTTGAGTTGTTTATGCTCCGTCAATTCGCCAAGATGCTGAAGTCGTATTACATTGAAAGCAGTCCGGCAGCTGAGCGCCAATTCGCGGAATGGATTGCAGTGGCTGTTAAGCGAGGTAGTCAGGAGGTACGAATGACATACGACACGATGTCATTTCCTGGACTCTGGCAAGCGCTCACGATGAAGCGACACCACATGAAACACGACGCACCAAGTATGTTTTCAACGACGTATGATGACTTACCCAAGGCGGAAATGCCAGATAGTTTTGGGGTCGCCCTGCGTTATTTGATTAAGGGCAAACATATCAATAGTAGTGAATTAACGCAGTATGGGGTCACACGTTCCAAGTTGTACCGGATTATTCACCAAGAAGTGGCGATTCGTTTGGAAGACTTGTTCGATATGATGAAGTACTTGAGATTGTTGCCAGCGGATTTAACAGTGTTTTTCCAGGTGAATCCAAACTCCAAGGCTAAAAATCGTTTTGCAGCCTTTGATGTTAATCCGTACGACTATCAAACCGTGGCTGAACAGGCACTCGCTGAGTATGGTCGCACGGGTAATCATGCCGATTATGAAACAGCGTTGGAGTTCCAGGTCTATGTGAATCAGCAACTGTCCGATTTTGATCCAACGAGCATTATCCAAATTGACTTGGCCAAAACAATTACGGATTACTTACTACATTTGGACGAATGGCATGAAGCAGAACATCGCCTGGTGACGTATTCGTTTGTTGATTTGGATGATATCGACCTCATCATCAAACGACTCGGGATTGCGGATGAGTATATGCATAATCGCCAGGTATTCCGTGCACCAATTAGTTCGATTTTAAACAACGCTGAGTTTGTATTGTTGAAGTATTTGCTTGAAGACAATCGCGAAGCCTTTGACCGCATTCTAAAAATCGCGGAAGGCGAGGTCCAACGTGACCCACGTATTTTCACGTTTGCAACCTGGCGCTGGCGCCTAGATGTTTACCGGGTTTATCAAATGTTCTTCGACTATCCCGAAGTCGGTTTGGCTGCTTTCGAGGATTTCGTCTGTGACTATCAGCACCTAACGGGGAATCAACTATTTAAAAACGAACGGAATTTCATTGCCGATACGCTTCGTCATCACTTCAATTTGATTAACGGAATTGAACAAATGCAAAACGATTCGCTTGACGAATAAAAAAAGTTGCGATATTTGTGTCAATTCTGGCACTTTTAGGTAGATACCCGCACTTATGTCTTAATCTTAGTTCATAGCCAAGGGGCAAATGAAAAAAAGAAGAGATAGAAAGTGAGAGGTGGAGACATGAATTGGATTCCTGAGATGATGAAGCGCGCGGCCAAGTACGGTGGTGATTTGGATCACCCTGAAGTAGTGGCATGGGCACATGAACAATGGCAAAAAGCAGCCAACGAGTGGCGTTATGAAGTCGACGGTGAACACCGTTTCCGCACGCAAGCTGAGCTAGCTGCGTACCTCCACGTTGGTAAGATGCAATTGACCAAGTTTATCTCAAAGGGTGTTGAAGAGTTCCAATTGCGTGGACACATGATCCGCGTCAACGACGACGTCTTTATGGCCCGTGAACAAGAAGCACAAATTAGCTAATCGCAAGCACTGCAATCTTCGGGTTGTAGTGCTTTTTCGTTAGTGGGTGGTTTGTGTCCGTCCTAACGGCCGGAGTGACCTGCCCCTTCTTTAGGCTCGCTAACCCAAGTGGACCATAACCTGTGGGGAGCGGAGTCCACGCCGATGGCGCGTACACCTTTACCTCCTCGTGGCTCTAAGCGGTAAAACCGCTAAGAACCCACACCCACGGGTCAAGGTCCACTTGGGTCTATACGCTCGGCGGGGCAGGTCACAGCAGCCGGGCAATACTATGTTTGTTTGATTGTCATCCACCACAAGACTGAAAAGGGGAACTGTTCACCATTTGTTTTCCGGTGGATGACAATCTACAACAGACTAGCATATATTGGCTGCTGTGGCTGGGGGCGGGCGCCCCGCGTATAGAACGAGGAGTGGCTAAATATGTGGCAGTAGCGCTTAACGGTTTTACCGCTTAGTGCTACAAGGGGTAAAGGTGTACGCGGCAAAGCCGTGGACTCCGCCCGCCACTATTTTGACACTCCTCGTTTAGCGGGCCCAAAGAAGCCCCCAGCCACTCCGGCCGACAGGACGGACACACACCACTAACCCCATATACTAAACAAAAAGAAGCATTTAACCCAATTAGTAAAATGTAATTAAACTGTAATAAAAACAAGAATGCTATCATAGCAGCACGTTAAACGTTTTATGAAATTTTGATTGGTAAAAAGTCATATTTACGTCATGAAATGCCCGTGCTATAGTATTTTCAACAACAAATAACCTTTTAAATTTTTAGTCCCGTGAGGCTACAAAGGGTTGCGTTGATTAGGGGTACAGGGGAAATTCAACACTCGCATGGGGAAGGACTACCACCAGACTAATCAGAAGCACAGCCTCGTGAATCACTGGATTCACGAGGCTTTTTTATTGCAGAAAAGGAGTGGCACATGCGGCATTTTGTTAACTTGAACGATTTACCAACCGAGACGATTATGACTTTGATTGCAGATGCGTTGGCTTATAAGAACGGATCAAAGGGTGTTGAACAGTCAAATCGATTGGTCGCCAATCTATTTTTTGAAAATTCAACACGCACACATTCGAGCTTCCAGGTTGCCGAAACGAACCTAGGTTGGCACCAGGTCATGATTGACCCACAAACCAGCTCAACTCAAAAAGGTGAGAGCTTGAGCGATACGCTTAAGACGCTGGGAGCCATCGGGGTAAGCGTTGTGGTGCTGCGCCACAAGATCAATGACTGGTATGCGCCATTGATTAAGGAAGCAACGCCTTACATGCCACAGCTTGTTAATGCTGGTGACGGTAACGGCCAACACCCATCACAAAGCCTGTTGGATTTGGTCACTATCTATGAAGAGTTTGGTAAGTTCGAAGGATTGAAGGTCCGCATTGTTGGTGACTTATCACACTCACGCGTGGCTCGTTCGAATGCTGAAATTTTGCAACGACTAGGCGCAACGGTTTCATTTGCTGGTCCGGAAGACTGGTACCCAGCAGATTTTGACCAGTTCGGCACGTATACGACGTTTGATGATGATTTGGCCGACTTAGATGTCGTGATGTTGCTACGTGTGCAACACGAACGCATTGCAACCGTTGAAAATGCAGACTTTTCACCAATTACGTACCACTTTGAATACGGTTTGACAGAAGAACGCTATAACACCTTGAAGGATTCGGCAATCGTGATGCACCCAGCACCAGTTAACCGCGGGGTAGAAATTGCGGATCAATTGGTTGAGGCAAGTAAGTCACGTATCTTCCAACAAATGACAAACGGTGTCTATGCCCGCATGGCGATTTTGAACGCTTTAACTGAGGAGAACTAACATGGCAAGTTTGCTAATTAAGAATGCACAAGTTGTGTCACATGATGATGAATTGATTAACCAAGACGTATTGGTTGTGGATGGCAAGATTGCAGCGATTGATGTGGTTTTGGATGCACAAGCTGACCGCGTGATTGATGCAAAGGGTGCTTTGCTAACGCCAGGTTTGGTTGACATTCACGTGCACTTCCGAGAGCCTGGGTTTGAATATAAGGAAACCATTGCAACTGGGTCAAAGGCCTCAGCGCGTGGCGGATTTACGACAGTAGCAGCGATGCCAAACTTGAATCCAGTACCAGCAACGGTTTCGGCGTTCCAACAAGTCCAAGCTAAGAATGCGAGTGATGGTGTTGTGCACATTGAACAGTATGCTGCGATTTCGGAAGGCTTGACGTCAGATGATGTGAGCGACATTCAAGCGTTGGCCGATGCCGGTGCGGTTGCCTTCACGAATGATGGTAAGGGCGTTCAAACCGCAGCCACAATGCTAACGGCAATGAAGGCGGCTGCATCTGTTGACCGTCCATTGGTGGCACACTTGGAAGATGAATCTTTGATGAACGGTGGGGTGATGAACCTTGGCAAGCGTTCTGAAGAACTTGGGCTACCCGGGATTGACCCATTGGCTGAATCATCACAACTGGCGCGTGACTTGGTATTAGCCAAGGCTGCTGGGGTGCATTACCACGTCGCTCACTTGTCAACGAAGGAATCAGTTGCCTTGGTACGTATGGGTAAGCAAATGGGCGTGAAGGTGACAGCAGAAGTTTCACCACACCACTTGTTGTTGGATGAAAACGATATTGATGGTGACAACGCCTTGTTTAAGATGAACCCACCGCTACGTGCGCCAGAAGATCGCGCTGCTGTAATCGCGGGATTGCTAGACGGCACGATTGATATGGTTGCGACTGACCATGCGCCACACAGCGTCGAAGAAAAGGAACGTTCATTTGTTGGGGCTGCGTTTGGTATTACTGGCATTGAAACGAGTTTCCAATTGCTATACACGCACTTGGTTAAGCCAGGAATTGCGAGCTTGGAACAGCTACTAAACTGGATGGTGTCGCAACCGGCCAAGGCGTTCAACTTGTCAGCGCCAACGACACTAGCTGTCGGCGAAATTGCAGACTTGGCGCTGTTCGATTTAGAGACGGCCCACACAATTACGGCAGATGAATTTGTATCAAAGGGTGTGAATACACCATTTATCGGGGAAACAATTTACGGACAAACAGTGTTGACGGTAGTCGCCGGCGACGTTGTCTATGAAGCATAAGGGGAAGAACATGAAGCGCTATCTGGTTTTGGAAAATGGTTCAGTGTATGCCGGCGAGGGGTTCGGATCATTGAAGCCGGTTATTGGAGAATTGGTTTTTAACACAGGCATGTCAGGCTACCAAGAATCAATTACTGACTTGTCTTATCACGGTCAAATTTTGACGTTTACGTACCCATTGATTGGTAACTACGGGATTAACCGTGATGATTTTGAATCATTGAAGCCTGCTGCATCGGCGATTGTCACGCACGAAATTGCGCGACGCCCATCGAACTGGCGTTCACAAATGTCAATCGCGGAATGGGCTGAAGCGATGGATTTGCCAGGTTTGACGGGCATTGATACACGTGCGTTGACGAAGGAACTCCGTGATTACGGTGTTATGAAGGCGACCATTGTTGACGAAGTAACGGAGACAACGGTTGCTGACTTGCAAGCAACGCAACTTTCAAACCAACAAGTTGCAGAAGTAACGACGAAGACAACTTATGTGAATCCAACAGAAGGTGTCTCAATTGCGATGATTGATTTTGGCTTGAAGAATTCAATTCTACGTGCGTTGTCTAAGCGCGGTGTGAATGTCATGGTATTCCCGGCTAACGTTGATGCGAAGACAATCTTGGATATGAATCCGGATGGCGTGTTGCTTTCAAACGGACCTGGTGATCCTGAGTCAGTTGAAGGTGTCTTAGATGTCATTCGTACGTTGCAAGACCGCTTGCCATTGATGGGAATTTGCTTGGGTCACCAACTATTCTCACTCGCTAACGGGGCAGAAACGTACAAGTTGAAGTTTGGTCACCGTGGCTTTAACCACGCGGTGCGCAACTTTACGAATGGTCGCGTTGACTTCACGTCACAAAACCACGGATACGCCGTTTCAGCTGAATCAATTGTTGGAACGAACCTTGAAATCACACACGAAGAAATTAACGACCACACCGTTGAAGGCGTTCGTTTGAAGAACCGCCCAGCATTCTCAGTGCAATTCCACCCAGATGCTGCGCCTGGTCCACACGATGCTGAATACTTGTTTGACCAATTTTTGGATATGATTGCTGAAGAGAAGAAGGGGGCGGCACATGCCTAAGCGCGAGGACATTAAGAAGGTTTTGGTTATCGGTTCAGGACCAATTGTCATTGGACAAGCGGCTGAATTTGATTACTCAGGTACGCAAGCGGCGATGTCATTGAAAGAAGAAGGTTATGAAGTAGTTTTGGTTAACTCAAACCCAGCTACAATCATGACTGACACTGAGATGGCAGATAAGGTTTACATCGAGCCGTTGTCATTGGAATTCTTGGAACGCATTTTGCGCAAGGAACGTCCTGACGCCATCGTGCCAACGCTGGGTGGTCAAACCGGTTTGAATATGGCCAAGGATTTATCTGAAGCGGGCATCTTGGACGAGTTGAACATCGAACTTTTGGGAACGAAGCTATCAGCCATTCAAGAGGCTGAAGATCGCGAAGAGTTTAAGGACTTGATGGATCGCTTGAATGAGCCGGTGCCCGAATCAACGATTGCGACGACAGTTGAAGAAGCGGTGGCGTTTGCCGACGAGCACGGTTACCCAGTGATTGTGCGTCCAGCCTACACGCTAGGTGGAACTGGTGGTGGTATCGCCAACGACCACGCACAATTGGTTGAGATTTCAGCGAATGGATTGGAATTGTCACCGGTTACGCAAGTGTTGATTGAGCGTTCAATCGCCGGTTTCAAGGAAATTGAATTCGAAGTGATGCGTGATGCCGCTGACAACGCCTTGATTGTGGCTTCGATGGAAAACTTTGATCCAGTTGGGATTCACACAGGTGATTCAATCGTGGTTGCGCCGGTACAAACGTTGGCTGACCGCGAGTTACAAATGATGCGTGATGCGGCCTTGAAGATTATCCGCGCCTTGAAGATTGAGGGTGGGGTTAACATCCAAATGGCCTTGGATCCTGAGTCGTTTAAGTACTACATTATCGAAGTTAACCCACGTGTATCTCGTTCATCTGCTTTGGCATCAAAGGCGACGGGTTATCCAATTGCCAAGATGGCAGCCAAGATTGCGGTGGGCTTGACGTTGGACGAAATCATTAACCCAGTAACGGGGACGACGATGGCTGAGTTCGAGCCAGCTTTGGACTACGTTATCGTTAAGATTCCACGCTGGCCATTCGACAAGTTTGCGACAGCTGACCGTCGTTTGGGAACGCAAATGAAGGCAACTGGTGAGGTGATGGCCATCGGTCGTAACATCGAGGAAGCCATGAACAAGGCCGTTCGTTCATTAGAAATTGGTGCGACGGGCTTGAACGACATTACGTTTGATAACACGACGGATGCGGATTTGCTAGATGCGTTGATGCCAGCACGTGATGATCGTTTGTTCATGATTGCAGATTTGTTCCGCCGCGGTGTGTCAATTGATGATGTCCACAACCGCACGAAGATTGATTATTTCTTCTTGGATAAGGTATTGCACTTGGTCGAGCTAGAACAAGCGTTGAAGCAAAACGTTGGGGATGCTGACACACTTGAATTGGCCAAGCGTAACGGGTTTGCAGATAAGACGATTGCTGGCTTCTGGGGCAAGACAGTCGCTGAAGTGCGCGCAATGCGCCAAGCGATGGGACTCCAACCAGTCTACAAGATGGTTGATACGGTAGCGGCTGAGTTTGAATCACAAACGCCGTACTACTACTCAACTTATGAACAGCAAAATGAGTCAGTTGTGACGGATAAGGAAAGCGTCCTTGTATTGGGGTCTGGACCAATCCGTATCGGACAAGGTGTTGAATTCGATTATGCGACGGTACATGCGGTGAAGGCAATCCAAGCTGCGGGTTACGAAGCCATTATCATGAATTCAAATCCTGAAACGGTATCAACGGATTTCTCAGTTTCAGACAAGTTGTACTTCGAACCGTTGACGTTGGAAGATGTGATGAACGTTATCGAGCTAGAGCAACCAAAGGGTGTTGTCGTGCAATTCGGTGGTCAAACGGCGATTAACCTGGCCGCACCACTTGCTGAACATGGTGTGCAAATTTTGGGAACGACGGTTGCGGACTTAGACCGTGCCGAAGATCGTGAAGAGTTTGACCAAGTGATTAAGCAACTTGGTTTGCCACAACCAGTTGGTAAGACGGCAACAACTGTGGCTGGCGCATTGGCTGCAGCGGATGAAGTTGGTTATCCAGTCCTAGTACGTCCATCATACGTTTTGGGTGGCCGCGCCATGGAAATTGTGACGAATCCAGACGAATTGACGGATTACATGGGACGTGCCGTGCAAGTCTCAAATGATCACCCGGTTTTGATTGACTCGTATTTGATGGGTTCAGAAGCGGAAGTCGATGTTTTGTCAGACGGTGAAACGGTGATTATTCCTGGTGTCATGGAACACATTGAGCGTGCTGGTGTGCACTCAGGTGACTCAATGTCAGTTTATCCAGCTCAAACGCTTTCACAAAAGGTGAAGGATGAGATGGTGGCTGCGTCAATCGACTTGGCAAAGGCAATGAACACGGTCGGCTTGATGAACGTCCAATTCGTTATTCATGAGGATACGGCATACGTGATCGAAGTTAATCCACGTGCCTCACGTACAGTGCCATTCATTTCAAAGGTGACGCACTTGAGGTTGGCACAATTGGCAACGCGCGTCATGCTAGGAGAGCGATTGGCTGACATGGGCTTTGAAACGGGTGTCATTCCTGAGCCAAAGACAGTTCACGTGAAGGCACCAATCTTCTCATTCACGAAGTTGCCAGATGTTGACTCATTGCTTGGACCAGAAATGAAGTCAACTGGTGAAGTGATGGGATCAGATTCAACGTTCGAAAAGGCTTTGTATAAGGCATTCGTGGCATCAAATGTTAAGGTGCCAACATTTGGTAACGTACTGTTCACAGTTGCTGACGAAGACAAGGCAGAAGCGCTGGCCTTGGCACGTCGCTTCGATGACCTTGGTTTCCAACTGGTTGCTACGGCTGGAACGGGCGCATTCTTCGCGCAGAACGGTTTGCGTGTTGAGGTGTTGGATAAGATTAGCGAAACTGATAACAATGCTGTGACGGCAATGCGTGAAGGTAAGCTACAAATCGTTGTGAACACCACGCGTCAAGACGGAACGACGATGTCAGATGGTCGTTTGATTCGTAACGCAGCCATTGAAAATGCGGTGCCATTGTTCACGGCATTCGATACGGTGGCGGCCTTGTTGAGCGTTTTGGAATCACAATCATTCGCTGTTACGCCAATGGACTAGGAGATAAAAAATACCCGGCTGCGGCTGGGATACATATAGAAAGAGGGAGAATTTATCATGACTGAAGATCGATTTGCAGTACAACTACCAGGTTTGGATTTGAAGAACCCATTCATGCCGTCATCAGGTTCCTTTTATTACGGACTTGACCACATGAAGGATTTTGATTTGAACAAGATGGGTGCGTTGGTTTTGAAGACAACAACGGTTGATGAACGTCGTGGTAACCCGCAACCTTGGATTATCAATACACAAGCCGGCATCATGAATTCAGTTGGGTTGGCTAATCCAGGGATGGATAAGGTAGCAACTGAAATTCTGCCTGAGTTGGAAACACAATTGCCAGACTTGCCAGTGATGATTTCAATCGCTGGTGAGTCAGTGGCTGAATATCGTACCTTGGCAAAGGTCTTTGATAAGTTCGATTACATTAAGGCATTGGAGCTTAACTTGTCATGCCCAAACGTTGATAAGGGTGGCATGGAATTCGGAGTTGATCCAGATAGCGCGGCTGAGGTTGTTGCTGCGGTTCGTGAAGTGACGGATAAGCCACTTTACGCCAAGCTATCACCAAATGTTACCGACATTAAGCCAATTGCAAAAGTTGTCGAAACCGCGGGTGCTGATGGACTAGTGCTGATTAACACAGTGGTGGGAATGAGTTTGGACATTGCATCACGCCAAGTCCGTCTTTACCGTGGTACGGGTGGCATCTCAGGCGCATCAGTTCACCCAATTGCCGTCCGCATGGTGTGGGAAGCAGCATCAGTTGTTGATATTCCAATCATTGGCGTTGGTGGTATTCGTTCAATGGACGATGCGCTAGAGTTGATGTTAGCTGGTGCATCTGCCGTGCAAGTTGGGGCAATGAATGCCGAGGACCCACTCTTCATCAGTAAGCTTGTTGATGAACTGCCAGCAGCCTTAGACAAATATAACTTTGCGTCAGTTCGGGAGATTCCGACGGCGCTACAAAAGTTCCCAGCACCTTTAACAGCGTGGGAAGCTAATCACCCAGGAGACAATTAACCGATGACAAAGCCAGTATTTATTGCCTTAGATTTCCCAGACGCCCAAACAATGTGGACGTTCTTGGATCGATTCCCAGCGGATATCCGTCCAGCGGTTAAAGTGGGGATGGAGTTATTCTACCGTGAAGGACCAGCCTTGGTTACCGCTTTGAAGGAACAAGGCTTCACCGTCTTTCTTGATTTGAAGCTCTACGACATTCCGAACACAGTGCAACAGGCGGCGAAAAATGTTGCTCGCCTGGGGGTGGATTATTTGACGGTTCACGCAGCTGGTGGTGTGCGTATGCTACAAGCGGCTAAGAACGGTGCGCAAGAAGGGGCCGACGCGGCTGGTGTGATGGCGCCCAAGTTGTTGGCCATCACCCAACTGACCTCATTTTCGGAGGAAGAAATGCAGACAACCCAGCTTGTGACGGTTTCAATGCGTGAATCAGTTATCCACTTGGCCCAACTAGCGGCCGAAGCTGGTGTCGCAGGAACGATTTCATCGGCGTTCGAATCAACAGATATTCACGCGAACACGCCAGCTGGCTTCTTATCAATTACGCCGGGTATCAGACTTGCTGGGGATGCGGTTGGTGATCAAAGCCGTGTTGTCACACCAGCACGGGCCGCCGAAATGGGCGCCGATGGTATTGTGGTTGGCCGTTCAATTACGCAGGCAACTGATCCAGTTGCTGCATATCAACTTATTGAAACAGAATTTAACGCTTAAGACGGAGAAAACTTATGACAGATTACAAAGCAGCAGTTGCCCAAGCCTTGTTGGATATTGAGGCCATTAAGCTACAACCAAATGATCCTTTCACGTGGGCATCAGGTTTGAAGAGCCCAATTTATACGGATAACCGTAAGACAATCGCTTTCCCAAAGGTTCGCAAGTTGATTGCGAAGGGATTGGCTAATTTGATTAAGCATGAGTATCCAGAAGTCGAAGTTATCGGTGGCGTGGCCACAGCCGGCATTCCGCACGCAGCTTGGGTGGCAGCCGAACTAGAATTGCCAATGATTTATGTCCGTTCAAAGCCAAAGGACCACGGTGCTGGTAAGCAAATCGAAGGTGAGCTAACGGCTGGCCAAAAGGTTGTGCTTATCGATGATTTGATTTCAACGGGTGGATCAGTTTTGGGTGCCGTTGAAGCAACCCGTCGTGAAAGTGGGGATGTATTGGGCGTTGTCTCAATCTTCTCATACGAACTACCAGCGGCTGATGAAAACTTCGCAGCAGCTGAGACACCATTTGCTTCATTGACGACCTACTCAGCTTTGATTGATGCCGCGATTGCGTCAGGTCAAGTAGATGATGCTGATTTGGAGACCCTACAAGCCTGGCGCCAAGGCCCAAAGGCATGGGGTGAAGCGCGCGGATAACGGATAGATAAACACTCGAAAAAACTTTTTATATTTTCAAGTGTTTATATTTGTAACCGCTTACAAGGTGCGTTATTATAAACGTGTACCAAAGGAAGAAAGGTAGATGATAACTTTGGAAGAAACAATTATTTCAACCACAGTAGTGCCATCATCTACCGCAATCCATGCGGGCGTGTCACAGTAATGACGCAAGATAACAACACGTATCATTTTTAAGAGATAAACACATTAGTCATGATTTGACATCTCTTGCGATCATTAGCATCGGTTACTTCGACGACGGACGATAATCCAGTGATGGATGTAAGCTTGTTCAGAGATCGGAGGCCGCTCCCGACACGGTTTGATGAAATAGTTCAAATAGCTTGGTTGCGGTAGAGATGAGACTATAGATTTGGTTGTGACCATACCTTAGCGACAGACGACTAAAGCTGCAGATTAGTCTAAGGTGGTCCCTTTACAATTGAATACAGGGTGGCGGAGTAGCGCTTCCCTAGCTATGTGTCGCAAATCATAGCTGAAGTTACCGCGGGCCAACGTGCCGGCGGTTTTTTTGCGCGAAAATTTCAGAAGATAAAGTAGACTAGGAATGTCGGAGGTTTAGACCTCCGACGTGACCAAGTCGCCCTTATCAGGTACGTCTTTGGTCTACCTCCTGACTAAAGTCAGGAGGTAGACCAACAGCTGCTGTGATAAAAATTCACAAAGCCATCACGACTACCTATCCCAAAACCGGATGATTGTTGGTAGAATGTAAGATGAGACAAATTGTGAAAGGTGACAAATCATGAATATCGGACTATTCACGGATACCTATTTCCCGCAGGTTTCCGGGGTCGCAACATCGATTCAAACGTTGCGACGTCAATTGGAAGCTAACGGACATAAGGTTTATATTTTTACGTCTACCGATCCGAAGGTAAAAAAGGGGACGCTTGAGCCGAACATCTATCGTTTTGCAAGTTTGCCATTCGTTGGATTTAAGGATCGACGCATTACATATCGTGGTGCGATTCAGGCCGTACAATTAGCTAAAAAACTACAACTTGATATCGTACACACGCAAACTGAGTTTTCGCTCGGCGTAATGGGGAAGTTTGTTGCACGTCAATTGAAGATTCCAGTTGTACATACGTTCCACACGAATTATGAAGACTACTTGCACTACATTGCTAACGGTAAGATTATTCGCCCAGGTAGTGTGGCTGTGATTGCCCGCAACTTTATGGCAGGTATGACCGGTATTATTTCGCCATCACGTCAGACATACGATACGTTGATGAAGTATAAGGTGAAGGCGCCGATTGAGATTATTCCAACCGGTGTTAATGTGCTTCACTCACCGGCAGAAGACACGAGTGTTGCCCTACGTGAAAAATTAGGTCTTAAGCCAGAGACACCAGTGGTATTATCATTGGGACGCGTTGCTTTTGAAAAGAACCTTGATGATGCGATATCAGTATTTGCTGAAGCTTTGGAAGAGGTGCCGGATGCGATGTTTGTCATCGTTGGGGGTGGCCCAGCAATGTCAGCTTTGCAAGAGCACGTTTCAGCATTAGAGATTGACGATCATGTTATTTTTACTGGAGAGGTCAATCACAACGATGTCTACGGTTACTATAAGATGGGAGATGTCTTTGTTTCAGCCTCAGTTTCTGAAACGCAAGGTCTAACCTTCATCGAAGCAATGACCGCTGATACACCAGTTGTTGCTATTCACAGTCCATATCTTGATACCATCGTGACTGATGAAAACATTGGAACGTTGGTTGATGATAGTTTTGGACTACTTGAGCCGATGGTCATGTATCTTAAGGCTAAGGCGACGGGTGAGACGATTGGCAATCCTGAGACACGGGCAGCTGTGTTGCATGAGATTGACGAACGAACATTTGGTAAACATGTCATTGATTTCTATGCAGAAGCGTTGGCTGTTTATCACGAAGAGGAGGATACGGAAGCTGCCGAAGCAAACGATGTGGAGTACTCAAAGACATTCCTGCTTCGGAATCCATTCCGACGAGATGATTAATGATTAGAATTACGATGTTTTCTTCAGCTGAAACGGTGCCTGGTCAAGGTGTTGGATCAGCCTATCGTGAGTTGATAAATTTGTTGACGGCGCGGTTTAAAGATAAGTTTCAGGTCCGCATCAATAGTTTGGCGCCGGCTGATATCAGTCACTACCACACCATTGATTTTTGGTTCTATTTGAACACGTTCTTGCCTGGCCGTGGCCGTCGCATTGGATATGTTCACTTTCTACCCGAGACGCTAGAGGGGTCGATTAACCTTCACTGGCCGGTTAAGAATATTTTTTATTGGTACGTGATGGCGTTTTATAAGCGCATGGATCACATTGTTGTCGTTAACCCAACGTTCATCGATAAACTGGTGGCCTTAGGGGTTAAGCGTGAAAAAGTCACGTACATTCCGAACTTTGTCACGAAGACGCAATTCCATCCGCTACCAGATGATCAAAAGGTGGCACTACGAAAGCAATTTGGGATTGACCAAGATGCGTTTGTTGTCTTGGGCGTTGGTCAAATTCAAGAGCGTAAAGGTATCTGGGATTTCATTGCCATGGCAAAAGATAATCCCGACTGGACGTTTGTTTGGGTTGGCGGGTTCTCATTTGGGTCAATCACTGCTGGTTACGACGAACTGAAAAAGGTTTTGGCAAATCCACCAGCTAACCTAAAATTCCCAGGAATTGTTGATCGTGCAGTTATCAACGGTTATTACAATGCGTCAGATGTTTTCCTATTGCCAAGTTATACGGAGTTGTTCCCGATGTCTGCTTTAGAGGCATTTAGCACGGGAACGCCAACGGTCTTGCGTGATTTGGACTTGTACCGCGCTATTATCGATGGCTACTACCTCGCGGGTTCAGACCGTGAAGCAATGCAATCGCAATTAACAGCGTTGCATGACCAACCTGAACTACGTGAACAACTGTCAAAGCAAGCGTTGGCTGCGTCTGAGCGTTACTCTGCTGATTATGTAGCAGGTATTTGGGAGCAATTCTATACCGAGCAAGCGGGCTTGAAAAACAAGGGGTAAGTCAATGACGAGACGGAATGGCATTGTTTTTACCATTATGATGCTAATTGGTTTGGGGATTTTTTACTGGTCTTTCCGTAAGATTAGTTGGACGCAATTTGCATCGGAAGTTAAAAACGCGAATTGGTGGTGGCTGATTGTTGCGGTTGGCGCGATGGTCGTCTATCTGTTGTTAGAAGCGGTTGTGGTTAAAATATTTGTTGACGATGCTCATGAAAAGCTGAGTTGGCGTGATGCTATTCGAGTACCCTTGGTTGAACAATTAGGGAATGGTATTACACCGTTCGCTACTGGTGGGCAACCTATGCAAATGATTACCCTTGCACAAGCGGGCATTGATCCTGGGCGTGCGGGTTCGATTTTGTTAATGAAGTTTGTGGTTTATCAAGGCATGATTGTCGTTAATTTTTTGATGGCCTTAACAATTGGTTACCACTACATTGCCGACAAACTACACGCGTGGGCAATCTTGGTTTTAATTGGTTTTGTGATTCATTTAGCAGTGATTGTGGGACTTTTGTTGGTGATGTACTGGCCGACATTGACGCGCACGATGGTTTTGCTAGTGTTTAAACCAATCAGCTGGTTCCGACCAGCGTTAGTTGAAAAGTGGAAGGGCGTTGTTGACGAGAAGATTGATAATTTTCATCGTGAAAGTGTCCGCATGAGTCATGATTGGCCAGCACTGGTCAAAGCGATTGTGGTCACGTTCTTCCAGATGGCGTTTTACTACTTAATCCCGTACTTCATTTTGTTGGGATTAGGGGTATCGCCAATTAATGTTGTTTTGGTGACGGCATTACACGTGCTAATTGTGATGGTAATTTCGTTGTTCCCAATCCCGGGTGGGACTGGTGGAGCGGAAGCGGGCTTTGCAGTCTTGTTCTCACAGTTCTTGCCATCTGCATCTGTATTGCTATTCGCCATGATGATTTGGCGTTTGATTACCTACTACCTGGGGATGTTTGCAGGTATCGTTGCCTTTAATCTGAATGCAGCGAAGAGAAGGAAATAAACATGAGTCGAGAAAGTGATTTGGTACAGATTGCACAACGCATTCGTGCCATGATGATTGACGATCGTGAAGAAATCCAAACCCGCCATTTTGACGCGTTTGGGGTGACGGTGGTGACAGTAGTCTACGACCGTCCGTCAAAGGTCTTTGCGGTTGAAGGTCTACGTGATAATAATCGGCGCTTTGCATTTGACGATGCCGATTTAGTCGCGATTGATATTTATGAGGCGCTACAAGACTTTAAGGAAACCTTTTAAATAGTTGACCACATGCGCGATTATTTAAGACGATTTTATGTTTCTTTAATGGAAGAGCGGTATACTGAATATTGTAATTTTTAAGGTCAAATGGACCTAGAGAGAAAATGGAGCGTAATAAAATGCAACGAGTAGTTTCAGTCATCAAGAAATGGTGGCCAGACTTCAACTCAACTGTAGGCTTCTTTATGCTATCGGTCTTCTTGGTATGGTTGAAGACGTATTGGGCATATAAGACTAACTTTTCACTGGGTGTACAAGGAACGTTACAAGAGTTCTTGTTGTTCTTGAACCCAATTCCAACGGCAATTATTTTGCTCGGAATTGCGTTGTACTTCCGTGGACGTATCGCTTACTGGTTGATGTTGCTAATTAACCTTGTGCAATCAATTTGGCTATTCGCCAATATGTTGTACTACCGTGAGTTCTCTGATTTCTTGTCATTGAACATCATGGGGTCTGGTGGGTCAGTTGAAAATAACTTGGGTAAGTCAATTGCGGGAATTATTCACGTATCTGACTTCCTGGTCTTTGTTGATATTATTGTCTTGATCGTCCTTTTGCTAACGAAGGTTATTAAGGTCGATAAGACGGCGGTCCAAAAGCGCTTTGCTGCTTTGGTGACTGTATTCGGTGTTTTGTTGATGTTTGTTGGTTATGGTATTGCTTCTAAGGACCGTTCAGGGCTTTTGACGCGTACGTTTGATAACAACTACATCGTTAAGTATCTTGGTTTGAATGAGTATGCAGCATATAACATTTTCAAGACGAAGCAGACTGCGGATGTTAAGAAAGAAGCTAAGGCATCAGACCTAGATAAGATTAAGAAGTTTGTTGATGGTAACAAGACGTTGGAAAACTCTGTTTACTTCGGTAAGGAGAAGGGTAAGAACGTCATCATGTTCCACTTGGAGTCATTCCAACAATTCTTGATTGATTACAAAGTAAATGACGTTGAAGTAACGCCAAACTTGAATGCGTTCTATCACGATCAAAATACATTGGCCTTTGATAACTTCTATAACGAAGTTGGTCAAGGTAAGACGGCCGATGCCGAAACAATGTTGGAGACGGGATTGTTTGGTACCGCGTCTGGTTCAGCAATGGTTAACTACGGTACATCTAATACGTACCAAGCCGTGCCAGCTATTTTGGACCAGAAGGGTTACACGACGGCCGCCTTCCACGGTGACGTTGCCTCATTCTGGAACCGTGATAACACGTATAAGTCTTGGGGATATGATTACTTCTTTAGTAAGCCATACTTCAAGGATGCGGATAACGCGAACTACAACATTGGTTATGGTATGAAGGATAAGATTTTCTTGCAGGATTCTGCTAAGTATCTTGAGCAACTGCCACAACCATTCTATTCAAAGATTATTACAGTGACGAACCACTATCCATATGACTTGGATAAGCAAAACATTTCAATTGAGAAGACGACGACCGGCGACAAGACTGTCGATGGTTATGTGCAAACGGCACGTTATCTTGATCAAGCATTCGGTGAATTCTTAGCCTGGATGAAGAAGTCAGGTTTGTACGATAACTCAATGATTGTTTTGTACGGTGACCACTACGGTATTTCAGAGAATCACCCAGCAGCGATTGCAAAGTTGATGGGGAAGAGTTCTGTTAACTCATATGACTTGGCAAACTGGCAAAAGGTACCATTCATTGTGCACGCGCCAGGCTTGCAAGGCGGTATTAACCACACGTATGGTGGTGAAATCGATGTGATGCCAACAATTTTGCACTTGCTTGGTGTTTCAACGTCAGATAATGTGCAATTTGGTCAAGATTTGTTAGCACCTAACCGCAAGCAAGTTGTGCCATTCCGTAACGGTGACTGGGTATCCGCTGAATACATGAAGTATGGTGGTAACTACTACGTTACAACGACTGGTACAAAGATTAAGCCAAAGGAAGATCCACGTGCTAAGCAAATTATCGATGAGACGCAAGCATACGTAGATAAGATGCTAACGTACTCAGATGATGTGCAAACAGGTGACTTGCTACGCTTCTATACACCAGAGGGATTCAAGAAGGTCAATAAGAAGGACTACTCATATAAGAAGACCGATGGACTTGCTCTCTTGAAGAAGATGGATAAGCAAAGCGATACGACTTTGATTGATCAGCACAACCACACGTCTACAATGAGTGACTATGTGACGGATGCGCCTGAATTAGGTGGACAACCACAAACAATTCAACAAGCTGTTTCAAGTAGTGGATCTTCAAGTGAAGAAACACCAACCGACGACACAGCACAACAATAGTACGAAAGCACTTCAGCACTTGCTGAGGTGCTTTTTTGCATCTCTGGATTGTTCGGAAAAATTCGATATAACAAAGTAGTTGACGAACGTTCGTGGATGGGGTATATTATTTAAGCACTCAAATGAGCGGTACAAAATGTATTCGATCAATGGGTTGTGATTCATAAAAAGAAGTTGAAATTGGTTGTTGACAATCGGTTAAGTCTTCTGTAATATATATTAAGTCGCTTCGGGGTATTTGATACTTATGAACGACATATGAAAATTGATTGAAATTAGTTGTTGACATTTCATTCTTTCTTCTGTAATATGTATTAAGTCGTCAAGGTGACGACGTAGGTCATTGAAAACTGAATATCGTTTCGATGAAACAAATGTGTAGGGTCATCAAGCTAAGCTTGATGCAAAAACATTTGCGAAGTCAATTCGCTAGTAAATTTGTTTAACTTCTATTAAACAACAAAAATTGAGTTATACTCAAACTTCAAATTGAGAGTTTGATCCTGGCTCAGGATGAACGCTGGCGGCGTGCCTAATACATGCAAGTCGAACGCTTTGTGGTTCAACTGATTTGAAGAGCTTGCTCAGATATGACGATGGACATTGCAAAGAGTGGCGAACGGGTGAGTAACACGTGGGAAACCTACCTCTTAGCAGGGGATAACATTTGGAAACAGATGCTAATACCGTATAACAATGACAACCGCATGGTTGTTATTTAAAAGATGGTTCTGCTATCACTAAGAGATGGTCCCGCGGTGCATTAGCTAGTTGGTAAGGTAATGGCTTACCAAGGCGATGATGCATAGCCGAGTTGAGAGACTGATCGGCCACAATGGGACTGAGACACGGCCCATACTCCTACGGGAGGCAGCAGTAGGGAATCTTCCACAATGGGCGAAAGCCTGATGGAGCAACGCCGCGTGTGTGATGAAGGGTTTCGGCTCGTAAAACACTGTTGTAAGAGAAGAATGACATTGAGAGTAACTGTTCAATGTGTGACGGTATCTTACCAGAAAGGAACGGCTAAATACGTGCCAGCAGCCGCGGTAATACGTATGTTCCAAGCGTTATCCGGATTTATTGGGCGTAAAGCGAGCGCAGACGGTTATTTAAGTCTGAAGTGAAAGCCCTCAGCTCAACTGAGGAATTGCTTTGGAAACTGGATGACTTGAGTGCAGTAGAGGAAAGTGGAACTCCATGTGTAGCGGTGAAATGCGTAGATATATGGAAGAACACCAGTGGCGAAGGCGGCTTTCTGGACTGTAACTGACGTTGAGGCTCGAAAGTGTGGGTAGCAAACAGGATTAGATACCCTGGTAGTCCACACCGTAAACGATGAGTGCTAGGTGTTTGAGGGTTTCCGCCCTTAAGTGCCGCAGCTAACGCATTAAGCACTCCGCCTGGGGAGTACGACCGCAAGGTTGAAACTCAAAGGAATTGACGGGGACCCGCACAAGCGGTGGAGCATGTGGTTTAATTCGAAGCAACGCGAAGAACCTTACCAGGTCTTGACATCCCTTGACAACTCCAGAGATGGAGCGTTCCCTTCGGGGACAAGGTGACAGGTGGTGCATGGTTGTCGTCAGCTCGTGTCGTGAGATGTTGGGTTAAGTCCCGCAACGAGCGCAACCCTTATTACTAGTTGCCAGCATTCAGTTGGGCACTCTAGTGAGACTGCCGGTGACAAACCGGAGGAAGGTGGGGATGACGTCAAATCATCATGCCCCTTATGACCTGGGCTACACACGTGCTACAATGGCGTATACAACGAGTTGCCAACCCGCGAGGGTGAGCTAATCTCTTAAAGTACGTCTCAGTTCGGATTGTAGGCTGCAACTCGCCTACATGAAGTCGGAATCGCTAGTAATCGCGGATCAGCACGCCGCGGTGAATACGTTCCCGGGTCTTGTACACACCGCCCGTCACACCATGAGAGTTTGTAACACCCAAAGCCGGTGGGGTAACCTTCGGGAGCCAGCCGTCTAAGGTGGGACAGATGATTAGGGTGAAGTCGTAACAAGGTAGCCGTAGGAGAACCTGCGGCTGGATCACCTCCTTTCTAAGGAAAATCGGAAACCTACACATTCATTGAAACGATATTCAGTTTTGAGTGACTTACACTCAATTAAATACATCATGGGGAATTAGCTCAGCTGGGAGAGCACCTGCTTTGCAAGCAGGGGGTCATCGGTTCGATCCCGATATTCTCCATTGCAACCTTCGGGTTGCAACATTAGTTCTTTGAAAACTGAATCATAATTGTAAATTTTTAAATTCATTTAATATTGTTAATCAATATAAATTGAGCCGAAAAAATACACCGCGTAATTTTTTGAGTTTTTTAAATTAGTTTAAAATCGCTTGTGGCCTTGAGCCACATACTCAAACTTATATCATCAACGTCAGTTGATAGGTTAAGTTATTAAGGGCGCATGGTGGATGCCTTGGCACTAGGAGCCGATGAAGGACGGGACTAACACCGATATGCTTCGGGGAGCTGTAAGTAAGCTTTGATCCGGAGATTTCCGAATGGGGGAACCCAACTTGTTATGCAAGTTATCACCTAATGAATATATAGTTAGGTTGAAGGTAGACGTTGTGAACTGAAACATCTCATTAGCAACAGGAATAGAAAGAAAAATCGATACCGTCAGTAGCGGCGAGCGAAATCGGTAGAGCCCAAACCAAAGTGCTTGCACTTTGGGGTTGTAGGACTGACATTGTGGAGTTACAAAGTTAACATTTAGCAGAATCAGCTGGGAAGCTGAGCGAGACAGGGTGATAGCCCCGTATGCGAAAAGTGTTGACCTCCCGTCAGGATCCTGAGTACGGCCGGACACGTGAAATCCGGTCGGAATCCGCGAGGACCATCTCGCAAGGCTAAATACTCCCTAGTGACCGATAGTGAACCAGTACCGTGAGGGAAAGGTGAAAAGCACCCCGGAAGGGGAGTGAAAAAGTTCCTGAAACCATGTGCCTACAAGAAGTTAGAGCCCGTTAATGGGTGATAGCGTGCCTTTTGTAGAATGAACCGGCGAGTTACGATACCATGCAAGGTTAAGGTGGAAAGACCGGAGCCGTAGCGAAAGCGAGTCTGAAATGGGCGAATTAGTATGTTGTTGTAGACCCGAAACCAGGTGACCTACCCATGTCCAGGGTGAAGGTGCGGTAAAACGCACTGGAGGCCCGAACCCGTGCATGTTGAAAAATGCTGGGATGAGGTGTGGGTAGCGGTGAAATTCCAATCGAACTTGGAGATAGCTGGTTCTCTCCGAAATAGCTTTAGGGCTAGCCTCGGAATGTAGCGTGTTGGAGGTAGAGCACTGTTTTGGTGCGGGGCCCATCTCGGGTTACCAAATTAAGATAAACTCCGAATGCCAATCACGTATGTCCGGGAGTCAGACAGTGAGTGATAAGATCCATTGTCGAAAGGGGAACAGCCCAGATCGTCAGTTAAGGTCCCTAAGTG